>JASHSD010000384.1 GCA_030036985.1 Bryobacteraceae bacterium | reverse complement strand
GCGTCGCTCGAATCCGGCGCGGGCGCGCTGGCGTGCTGCTCGGGTATGGCAGCGCTGAACCTTGCGATCACCACCGCGCTGATCGACCGGCGGCGCGTGATTGTCGCTGCCAGCGCGCTTTACGGCGCGACCATCAACGTGCTGATGAAAGTGCTCGAACCGGCGGGCATCGAAACCGTGTTCGTGGATTTCTGCGACGAGGAAGCGGTCGCCGCCGCGATCGCCGAACACCGCCCCGGCGCCTTGCTGATGGAAACCATCTCGAATCCATTGCTGCGCGTGGCGCCGCTCGACCGCATTGCGGAATTGGGCAAAGAAGCAGGTGCGCAATTGATCGTTGACAGCACCTTCGCCACGCCGCTCATCGCGCGGCCAATGGAAATGGGCGCCGATTTCGTTGTCCACAGCCTGACCAAATACCTTGCCGGACACGGCGACGTGCTGGGCGGCGCGGTGGTCACGAAGGACGCCAATCTGGAGCCGATGCGGATGCTGGGCAGATCGCTCGGTCCGCAGCTCGGTCCCTTCGAAGCCTATCTCTCGATGCGCGGCATCAAGACCTTTCCCCTCCGGATGCAGCGGCAGTGCGCCAACGCGTGCCGTATCGCATCGTGGCTGGCTTCGCATCCGGCGATCGCACGAGTGAATTTCCCAGGCGATCCGCGGCACCCCGACGCCGCGAACGTAAAACGTCTGTTTGCCCCCGATCTTTACGGCGCCATGGTGAGCTTCGAAGTGAAGGACGCGGACCGCGACCGCGTCTTCGCGATCATGAACGCGCTGCGGCTGATCGTGCCCGCGACTTCGCTGGGCGACGTGCAAAGCATGGTGTTGTACCCCGCGATGGCCTCGCACCGCGAGCTTTCACCGAAGCATCGGGCGCGTTTGGGCATTCACGATAATCTGCTGCGAATTTCGGTGGGCATCGAAGCGGTTGAAGATATTGTTGCGGATCTGGATCAGGCGCTTCGGTCCTGAGGCCGGACGCGGCTGAAGCCGCGTGTCGTAGGATTGTTGCGACTGAAAGTCGCCTGAAGAGCGCCGTGGCGCGCGCACTCGTGCTTCGCCCACCACAAGTGCCCGGAGGAGGTTTCTTCCTGATATCGAGCTGCGCACGGCAGACTGAGAGTCTGCGCCACGAGGCACGAAAGCAAAGCTGAAACCCGCTGCCGGGCCAGGACAATGTAGAAACTCAAGAACGCGACTGAAGCGTGTCCGCTATAGGCCGGAGTAGTAGTCGTAACCCTGCTCTGCCCAGTAGTCGGCGGGACGATCGTTGGTGTAGGCGATGCGCCCGATGCGTTTGATGTTTTTGATTCCGTACTTCACAGGGATTACCAGCCGCAGCGGCGCTCCGTGTTTGTCGGTCAATGGCGCGCCGTTCATCTCGTAAGCGAGCAGGGTCTGCGGGTGCAGAGCGCTCGGCATATCGATGCCGATGTAGTAATCCTTGCTGGGCGTCCACATGCCGACGAACGCGGCCCTCTCGGAACCTGGCGCGAATTTCGCGGTGAAATCGGCAAGCCGCGCGCCGGCGAACTGAGTGACCGTGCTCCAGCCTTCCACGCATTTGAAGTCGATGATCTCTTCGTGACGCGGGAGGGAATGAACGTCGTCCATCGAGAGTTTTCGATCCCGGCCGCCCATGGGAACGAGATCGAGACACCAGTCGGCGAGATCGACCGGCATCTCCATGCCGATGTCGCCGTTCACCTTCAGCTTTCCGATGGCCGAAGCCGGGTAGGTGCGCACGAGATGGTCATTGCTGTAGAGGGCTGTGCGGACCACGCGCTCGTTCAAGCCGAGTACGCGGCGCAGGGGGCCGGGGATCTCGTCATCGAGCGGCGCCGAATTGGCCCACTCCCAGGCAGCCGCGGCGATGACTGCGCCCGCGCCGAGACCGATAAACGACCGGCGCGTGCGCCGCTTCAGTTCCTGTTCGGGAGTCAAAGGCGTTTTGGATCTTTCAGTCGCCATGTGTGGCCTCCGCCACGGATTGTTCCTGCGCCGCTTCCGCAGCGGCCAAGTCGTAGCCGCAGACCATCGCCCGGAAATTCGCCCAGCCTGCGCGGGCCACCTGGGCGATATGGATTACGAAAAATGCGACGTAGCCCAACGTCAGCCAGAAGTGCTCCCAACGCGCCCATTCGTAACCGCCCAGCGCCGCGGTCAGCCAGTGCAGTTGAACCGGTTTGAAGATGGCGAGACCGGTGAGCAGACTCAGTCCGCCCATCAGCACAATGGCCGAATAGGTGATGCGCTGCGCCGCATTGTATCGGCCCTGCGGCGGCAGCGGGACTTTGAATCCGGCTTCGTTCAGGGCGACCTGGAAGGCTTCGCGGAAGGAACGACGGTCGGGAATCAGTTCGCGCCATTCGCCGGAGATTGCGGTGTAGAGTACGTATGCGATTCCGTTGAGGACGAAGAGCCACGCGATTACGAAGTGCAGCGCCATACCCAGAGCGAGGTTCTGCGCGATGCCGGTCCAATCGTAAAACCAGTTCGGGAAGAAGTGAAACAGCGTGAAGTGGCCGATGCCGATGCGGTAAGGATCGTAGGCCCAGTAAATCAG
>JASHSD010000383.1 GCA_030036985.1 Bryobacteraceae bacterium | reverse complement strand
CCCAAAAACGCGACTAAAGTCGCGTGTCCATGTCATTTCCTGAACACTACACGTTGGCGATCGTGCCTGTGCTGTCGCCGAACTTGTCGCGCTCGACGCCTATTTTCTGAAGCAGCGTTAAGTGCAGATTCGCGATGGGCGTGCGCTCCGGCAGCACGACGTGTTGACCTACGAGTTTCATCCGGCCCGCGCCGCCGCCCACCAGGATGTTCGGCTCCGGATAGTTGTTGTGGAGATCGCTGTTGCTCATGTTCGATCCGTACATCAGGATCGCGTGGTCGAGCAGCGTTCCCGGCCCGTCCGGCGTTGCCGCCAGCTTCGTCACGAATTCCGCGAATTTTTCCGTGTGCCAGGTCTGGATTTTGACGAGCTTGTTGAGTCTCTCGATGTCGTTGGCATGGTGCGATACGGGGTGAAAGGAATCCGGCACGCCGATGTGGTTGTAAGTCCGGTTGGTGCCTTCCGCGACCATGATGTAGGAAGCCACACGCGTCAGGTCGGCCTGATATGCGAGGGCGATGAGATCGAACATCAGCTTGACCTGTTCGGGGAAGGAATCCAGATCTCCCACGGGAGCGTCGGGAACCTTCATCGCGGAAAGATCTTTCGCCTCGGCCTTCTTCGTGCGCCGCTCGATCTCGCGGACACTCTCGAGATAGGCATCGAGAGAGGCCTTGTCGCTGCTTCCGAGGTCGCGTTGCATCGCCTTCGTCCCGTCGAGGATCAGATCGAGCAGGCTGTCGGTCTCGCGGCCGATGGACGCGCGCTCCTGCGGCGTGTCGCCCTCGCCAAATAATTGCAGGAACACCTTGCGCGGATTGTGTTCCATGGGCAGGGGCGACTCCGCGTCGCGAAACGACAGCGTGGTGTAGTTGCCGCCGCCGCCCGCCGCCGACTGCACAATAGTCTCCGAAGCCACTTCGAGCGAAGGCAGTGGCGTCTCCTGGCCGATAATCTTCGCGATCACCTGGTCGAGCGTAGTGGCCATGTGCGCGCGGGCGCTGCCGGTGTCTGGACGCGTGGCGCTGAGCCATGTGGCCGGGGTGAAGGCGTGAACCGATCCCGCCGTGGCCGCATTCTCCAGATTGCCGAAAGACGAAACGTACTTCTTGTACGGCTCCAGCGACGACAGGATCTGGCCGAGCTTGAAATCGGCGCCCGCGCCGATTGAGGTCCACTTATCCATGGCCGGACCATGCGAGGTGTTGTACATGATCGCGCCGTGCGGAAGATAGAAGAAGCCGGTGCGCAGTTTGGGAACCGCGGCGGTTTGCGCCTGAGCCGTGCAGGCCGGCACCATGGCATCTAGAAACGGTAAGCCCAGCGTCACTCCGGCAGCCTTCAGCACTGCCCGGCGCGGAATGTGCTTCTTCGTGATGAACATGTTCTCTCCTTATTCGGCGGGCTTCATTTGGAGGGCTTCGGGACCCTGCTTGCGAAAAGCGTCGCTGTTGACGATTCCCAGGATGAGGGAGGACAGCTTGTAATCGTCTTTCGCAGACTTGCGAACGATGGCGCGAATCTGCGGCATATCGAAATACTCCAAACGACGGTTGATGCCGTACATCATCAAGCGCTCCGTAACGGTCTGCGCGAATGTGGCGGGGTGAGCGGTCAGCTGCTGGTTCAGCTCCACGACGCCGTTGATCGGGACACCATTCGGCAGCACGGTGGCTGCGTCGATGGGGACGTGCGCCTGGCTGTCGGTGGTCCGCCATTGCCCGACGGCATCGAAGTTTTCGAGCGCTAACCCGGTGGGATCGATGACGCCGTGGCACATTCGGCAACTCGCCTTATTGCGATGCTGCTCGAGCCTCGCCCGGACCGTCTTCGGCTGCTCTCCGGCTTTTTGCGAGAGGTCGGTTGCGGTATCGGGCGGCGGAGGGGTCGGCGGAGTGCTTTCGAGCTTATCCAGCACCCACGCTCCACGCAAGACCGGGGAGGTGCGGTCGCCGTAGGAAGTTCGCAGCAGCATCGCGCCCTTGCCGAGCAGGCCCCAACGCTCTTTTTCGGTCAGCGTGACTTTGCGGAATTGCGGGCCGGTGACGCCGGGAATGCCGTAGTGACGGGCCAGGCGATCGTTGACGTAGGTGTAGTTGGCCGTGAGCAGTTCCAGAACGCTGCGGTCGTTGGAAAAGATATCGCCGATGAAGGCTTCCACTTCCATGGAAAAATCGCGCCGGAGTTGGTCGTTGAATTCGGGGAACAATTTCGGGTCGGGAATGACCTGTTCGAGGTCGGTGAGGTTCAGCCATTTCATGGCGAAACTCGTGACCAGGCTGGATGCCTTCGGATCGGCAAGCATGCGTCGCACCTGCTTGTCGAGGGCTCCGGGCTTCGTCAGGCCGTTCGCGGACGCAAGTTTCAATAGTTCGTCGTCGGGGCCGGTGTTCCAGAGGAAGTAAGAAAGCCGGGACGCGAGTTCGAGATCGGTGAGAGCGAATTCGGTGTTAGCGGGCGTGCCTTTTGGCGCCTCAATGGCGCGATACAGGAACTGAGGGCTGACCAGAACCGCGGCCACGAGCTGCTCGATGCCCTGGTCGAAAGTCCCGCCGTCGCGTCTACCGGCTTCATAGAATGGCATGAGGCGGTTCATGTCTTCCGCCGTGATGGGCCGGCGGAAGGCGCGGCGCGCGAGGTTCTCTGCGATCTTTCGGGCGCAGGGGCCTTCGCCGATCGCGTTGGGATCGCAGATAAAGATGAGCGCGCGGCTGGGCGTTTCGGAAATGCCTGTGGGATTGAAGGGTCCGGCGATTTCGATGCCGTCGCCAAGCCGCGCCATGCGGTTGAGCGCCGCCTGACTGCCGGTCAGGCCGTTGTACGGTTCCAGCGTTTCGAAGTTTTCTTCGGACTCGAAGTGGGCGCGATCGATGAACGCCACGACGACGTCGCGCACGCCGGCCTGCACCTGTACGGGGATCTTCGCGAAGCGCTGCATGATCTGAGCGCGTCCTGTGCCGGCGAGACGATCGTCGAGAGCCATGTCCGCCGGTCCGCCGATTGCCTTTCGAAACACGATTCGGCCATCGATCGTAATGACCAGCGTGCTCTCATGTTCGAGGGCTGCGTCGTACGGGCCTACGCCGAGGTCGTTGATGGTGATGCGATACTCGCCGT
>JASHSD010000021.1 GCA_030036985.1 Bryobacteraceae bacterium | reverse complement strand
CGATCGCGCAGGAACGGCCAACCCCGCCGCACTTCCTCCATCTGCCGCGGGTCGCACTCGACGATCAAAATTTCTTCCTTGTCCTGCGACGCTTCCGCCAGCACGCGGCCGAAAGGATCGCTGACGAACGAAGCGCCCCAAAACTCCAGCCCCGTATCCGGCGGGCCTTCAAAACCAACGCGGTTCACCGCCGCCACGTATATGCCGTTGGCGATCGCGTGGGCGCGCTGGGCCGTGCGCCAGGCATCATGCTGCGCCGCGCCGTATTGCGCCTTCTCGGATGGATGCCAGCCGATCGCGGTCGGGTAGAAAATGATATTCGCGCCCGTGAGCGATGCCAGACGCGCCGCTTCGGGATACCACTGGTCCCAGCAGACCAGCGTCGCGATACGGCCGACCTTCGTATCGAAAGCCCGAAAACCGAGGTCTCCCGGCGTGAAATAGAACTTCTCGAAGTAGAGCGGATCGTCGGGGACATGCATCTTGCGGTAGCGGCCGAGCAATGTTCCGTCGGCATCGATGACCACCGCGGTGTTGTGATAGAGACCTGCCGCGCGTTTCTCGAAAAGCGATGCGACGACCACCACATTCAGCTCCGCCGCCAGTGGGCAGAGACGGTCCGTCGAGGGGCCGGGGATGGTTTCGGCCAGATCGAACAGCCGGGCGTCTTCCTCGCGGCAGAAGTACTGCGAGCGGAACAGCTCCTGGAGACAGACGATCTGCGCGCCGCGCCGGGCAGCTTCGCGAGTTTTCTCCACGGCCCGATCGAGGTTGGTCTGCGGATCGAGAGCGCAGGACATCTGCACCAGGCCCACGCGGAACTTTTCCGAAGTCACAGGATTCATTTTAGTGGACACGCGACTTCAGTCGCGTTTTTAAGATGTGGCGCGCAAAAACGCGACTGAAGTCGCGTGTCCGTTTACCAGCTGGCGCCGATTCCCATGGCGGCCGCGAACGCCCGGCGTACCTCTTCCGGCTGGCCCGCCTGGAACGGATACTCGCCATCATACTGCTTGCCCAGCACGGGATGCCTGAGGAGTTCGGCCCGGCTGAGGCTTCCGGTCAGATAGCGACGCTCTGCCACGGGCAGTGGCACGCGGACGTTGAGCGCGGGATCGCGGATGATCGCCTTCGGATCTTCGCCTCGTTCCATGGCCGCAAGATCATCAAGGAACCGCTGCCGCAGCAGGATGACGCCGCGATCGCCTGTACCCAGATGCTCCCGCGTGCGGTCGGCGATCCTGCCCTGTCCGGCCCACGCGATGAAATCCTGGTTCATCACATGACTCGAAATCCAGCGGCCGGCCGCGTCTTTCACCGGGCCGTGCCATGCGGGGATGCGCTCCTGCACGAACGGCTCGCGTTCGCGCGGAACCCGAGTAAAGGACCACGTGACGCTCAGCGTATTCTCGTCGTCAACCGGGACGCGCCATTCGAAGTGATCGCCGGGAAACAAGGCGTTGGGCCAGAGGCAGACGCGGCCGGTCGTCCACATTGTGTCGGCATCGGTCATTCCCTCGCGCAGGCGGCGATAGACGAACCCGTAGTCGAACTCCTCGAATTCGAGCTTCAGGTGCCGCGGCGAATAAGGGCCGCTACGGTTGGCGAGCCGCGCGCTCCAGTTCATATGCATCCACTCGAAATGCAGCGGATCGATGGAGTTCTCCTGGCATTGCAGCCAGTTGCACGGCACGTCGGCGAAGACGATCTGGACGAAGCCGTTCGGCCACGAGAACGGTTCCCAATCGGGCAGGAGCGGCGCGGGTTGCGGCCCCAGATAGGCCCATAGCAGCCCGGCTTTGGCTTCGACCGGGTAAGCTTTGATCCGGATCTTGTCTTTGAACCGCGCTTCCGGCGAGGCGATATCTTCCCAGGGCTGTTCGACGCATTGGCCTGTCTGGTCGAAACGCCACCCATGATAACTGCACCGCAGGCCACAGGATTCGACGAAGCCGCAGGAGAGATCGGCGCGGCGGTGCGGACAATGCCGGTCAACCAGACCCCACGCGCCGCTCAGGTCTTTGTACAACGTAAGGTCTTCGCCCATGATGCGCACAGGTTTGACTGAGATCGCATCGAACTCCGAGACGGCGGCGAGCGGCATCCAATAGCGGCGCAGCAGTTCGCCCATCGGCGTGCCGGGACCCACACTGGTCAGGAGCTGGTTCTTCGTTCGGTCCAGCATTCACAGGTCAGTATATTGCCGGACAGCTATTGAATCGCCAGAGAAACCGCGCCCAGAGAGCGAACGCCATCCACCGTCATGGAAATCGCGGCATTCCCGGCTGGAAGCGCGGGCACCACAACGTTGAGTTGATATAATCCCGCTTCGATCAATCCGGCGTACTGAACGGTGGCCGATACACCGCCGATGGTTACCTGAGGAAGGACCGGCAGCGGATAGGGCGTCTGAATAATTTGTCCGTCCGGATAGGGAGGATTGGTGCCCCCAAGACCGGTCGCATACAGAAGAATGATCTCACCGGGCGTCGCGGGCTGGGTCTGTGTGCCCGAACCCAGCAATCCGGCGGGACCCAAAAGGGCGTAGGTGGCGCCATCCTCCGCAATCGCGTACTTCCCGCCCTGCTGCGGATAGGCGAAAAATTCGGGCGCTGCCGTTTGCTTCGTTACCGTAATGGTGTTGCCGTTGCCGGCATTGTTGACCAACTGGACCGGCACGGGACCCGTCGTCGAGTCCGCCGGCGCGAGGACGCTCACCTGAGTCGGGCTGATGTAGTACACGTAAGCCGCTTTGCCGTTGATCGTGACTCTCACACCGTCAAGAGAGACCGGCAGATTGTTCCCGTTGAAGTCGGCCGCGGTCCAGGATCTGGTGGTCTGGGAAAGATTGCTGCCGAAGATCGCCAGCCACGCACCCGACGCCGTACCGTTGAGAAAACTCGCGGCGCTCACGACGCCACCGGCCGTGATGGCGGGCAGAGCGCCGGAGGGTTTTCCGAGCAAAATGTCTGCTCCGTTGGAAGCAGCAACGGCCACATCCGCGCTGCCATCGCCGTTAAAATCTCCGGCAAGGACGGATCTGGGCGAGGGGACGCTGTAATTTACCGGCGCCTGAAAGGAGCCGTTGCCGCCGCCCAGCATGACGCTCACGGTATTGTCGTTGAAATTACCGACGACGATATCAGCTTTTCCGTCTCCGTTGAAATCCGCTGTGGCGATCGAATCGGGCTCGGCGCCGGCGGCGGAGTCGATCGCCATTTTGAAGGTTCCGTCTCCGTTTCCGAGGAGCACACTGACGGAGCCGTTGCCGTTGCTTGCGCCGCCAGCACTGACGTTCGCATTCGCAACCGCTACGTCGCTGATTCCATCACCGTTGAAATCCGCGATGGCGATGGACCGCGGCTGCATTCCAACGCCGTAGTTCGCGGGGAGCTGGAAATTACCGTCGCCCATCCCCAGCAGGACGCTCACGTTCGCGCCGTTGTAATTGGCAACCACTAAATCGGGCCGGCCATCGCCATTAAAATCCGCGGCGGCCACCGCGACGGAGCCGTTGCCCGCGGGGTAATTCACGGCTGGCTGGAAAGTGCCATCCCCGTTTCCCAAAAGCACGCTGACCTCACCTGCAAGGTCGCTGGTGAGGGCGATGTCGGGGTTTCCGTCTTGGTTGAAATCCGCTACGGTAACGGAACTCGGATCGAAGTAGCCGTTCAAAGTGCCTTCGACGCCCCGAAATGTGCCGTCGCCGCTCCCCAGAAGCACCCCGAAACCGGGCACTGCGATATCCGTCTTCCCGTCGTTATTGAAATCGGCCACTGCAAGAATAATGGGTTGGCCAGCGCTGTAACTCTCTGTTGTCTGAAATGTGCCGTCGCCATTCCCGATCAGGATGCCGACCGTTCCGGAGTAGTAATCGGCTACCGCCAGATCCTGGATGCCGTCCCCATTGAAGTCCGCGTTCACCACAAAATAGGCGGTCGCGCTTCCGTAGGTCACAGGGGTATCCAATTGAGACTCCGGAACGCCGCTGACGGTTTGCGCCAGCGCGGCGGAAGAGCTCGCGGAATAGGTCGAGTTTCCGGGAAATTGAGTGGTCAATTTATGGAGACCGGGAGCGAGCAGCGTAGTCTTGAACTCCGCTGTCCCGCCGGCGAGAGCCGCTGTACCGATTGGCGTGGCGCTGTCGAAGAACGTGACGGGGCCTGTTGCGGCCGCCGGGGAAATTGCAGCCGTGAGGGTCAGGCTGTCCCCAAAGTTCGACGGGTTCAGCCCGGAAGTCAGAGTCAGCATGGTCGGCGTGGTTGTGGAAACAGTTTTCGACGCCGTGCCGAGCAGGATGCTCATACCAGTGTCGGAACCCGCTGCGATGTCCGCGATGCCGTCACCGTTGAAATCCGCGACCGCGACGGAATTCGCACCGGCGCCGACAGGGTAGTAGACGGCCGCCTGGAATGTGCCGTCACCGTTGCCGAGCAGAACGGCGATGTCTGCCCCGTTGTAATCGGCCGCGGCAAGATCGATTTTGCCGTCGCCATTGAAATCTCCCGTCGCCAGAGCGGACGGCTTTGACCCCACGTTCTGATTTACCGCGGACTGAAACGTTCCGTCTCCGTTACCCAGGAGTACGCTTACGTTGTTTCCCGACTGGTTTGCAACGGCGATATCGGGCTTGCCATCGCCGTTGAAGTCGCCGACAACGATGTCTGCCGGACTCGCGCCCGCCATGAAAATCGCCGGAGACTTGAAGCTTCCATCGCCGTTACCCAACACGATGTCCACACTGCCATCGGAGTTTGCGACGGCAAGATCGGCCTTGCCGTCGCCGTTGAAATCCGCCACCGCGATTGACACGGGGCTGCTCCCGCCCGAGTAGGCCAGCGGTGACTGGAAAGTGCCATCGCCATTGCCCAGCTCAATCCAGCTGGCGGTCGCGATGTCCGCTTTGCCGTCGCCGTTGAAATCCGCAACAGCCGGGGAC
>JASHSD010000382.1 GCA_030036985.1 Bryobacteraceae bacterium | reverse complement strand
TCCTCCAACTCGACGAACGCGGTTAGTTGGCGCTCGGCGAACTCGCGGGCCAATTCATCCATCGCGGAAGATCGGGATTCGGCGAACTGGGACGACAACTGAAAAAGCTCCCGCTCCCGTTGTTCAATTAATTCGAGCAGCAGGGATTCGCTTCTCCAACTCATAAAACGCCCCACTTAAACGTAGGTCGGGGCCTTGTTGAGCGATTGCGCTACAAACGCCATCAGACTGTCGATCTGCTCGCGCGTGACCGGGAACTGCTCGATCACTTCCTCGATGCTCATGCCCGCTTCCAGATTTTCAAACGGCACCTTTACAGGCGTGCGCGTACCGCGCAGCACCCACGCGCCGCTAACCTTGCCGGGGACGCTTTCGACAGCGGGGCATTGTGACCAGTCGAGACCGTCTGCCATGATCGCTGCTCCTTTCTTCAGGTTACCGTGGCGGCGCGAGCTATTGCTGCAATCGCGGCAAAACCCGGCGCAGCAGTTCGATCATCGAATCCTTGACCCGCTCGCCCGTCTCCAGCACTTCCTTGTGGTCGAGCTTCTTATCCGTAACGCCCGCGGCCGGATTCGTCACACACGAAATGCCAAGCACCTTCAAACCCATGTGATTCGCCGCAATCGTTTCCGGCACGGTCGACATCCCCACCAGATCCGCGCCGATCGTCCGCAGATACCGAATCTCCGCGGGCGTCTCGTAATTCGGTCCGGGAACCGCGGCATAAACGCCTTGGGCCAGATCCATGCCCATATCTTTCCCGGCCTCGCGCGCGATCTCGCGATAGCGCTTCAAATACGCCTCGCTCATATCCGGAAAGCGCGGGCCGAGGTTCTCATCGTTGGGTCCGGTCAGCGGATTCTGCCCCAGCAGATTGATGTGATCGGAAATCAGCACCAGCTGCCCCGGCTTATAATCCGGATTCACCCCGCCGGCAGCATTGGTCAGGACGATCGATACCACATCGAGCAGCCCCAGTGTCTGAATGCCGAACGCGACCTGCTTCGCCGTGTAGCCTTCGTACAAATGCACGCGCCCGGACAGCGCCGCCACAGGCATGCCATCGAGTAACCCGACCACCACCTTGCCCGCGTGCCCGATCGCGGTCGATTGCGGCCAGCCGGGAATCTCATTGTACGGAATGACGGCGGGTTCGGTGAGTGTGTCGGCAAAGGCGCCCAGTCCGCTGCCCAGCACCACGGCCACGGTCGGCCAGACCGGAATCCGCGCCTCAATGTAATCCGATGCATCCGACATTCAGATCAGCATCCCGGCAATACATGCCGACATGAAGTTTGCCATTGTACCGGCAGCCACAGCGCGCAGCCCCAGCCGCGCCAGATCCGACTTCCGGGTCGGCGCCAGAGCCCCGATTCCGCCCACCTGAATCGCAATCGAGCTGAAGTTGGCGAAACCGCACAGCGCATAAGTTGCAATGGTGAACGAATGCGGATCGAGCTGCGCCTTCACCTTGCCCAGATCGATGAATGCGATGAATTCGTTGGTCACGAGCCGCTCGCCCAGCAGTCGTCCGATGGTGGCGCAATCGTTCCATGAGACACCGAGCAGCCACGCGACAGGAGAAAAGATAATGCCGAACAACTGCTCCATCGAAGCGGAAATCCAGTGCGCGAAACCATGCGCCCATCCGAAGATGCCGTCGATCAGCGCAATCAGCGAAAGGAACGCGATCAGCATGGCCGCGATGTTCAGGCACAGCTGCAGACCGTCCCCTGCGCCCTGCGCGGCGGCGTCGATCACGTTCACCGAAGTGTTTTCCAGCTTCACTTCCACCTTGCCCGCCGTAGCCGGAGTCTCCACTTCGGGCTGCATGATCTTGGCCAGCATGATGGTCGCGGGCGCGGTCATTATGACGGCCGTCAGCAGATGCTGAATCTCGACATGCGCGAACAGAACGTAGGCGGCCATCACCGCGCCGGAAACGTGAGCCATCCCGCTCACCATGATGGTGAACAACTCGGATTCGGTCAAGCCCGGAATGAAAGGGCGGATGGTCAGCGGCGCTTCCGTCTGTCCCATGAAAATGCTGGCGGCGACGTTGAGCGATTCGGCGCCGCTTGCGCCCATCACTTTCTGCATGACGATCGCGAACGCCCTCACCAGAATCTGCATGATCCCCAGGTAATAGAGAATCGAAAAGAACGATGCGATGAAGATGATGATCGGCAGAACCTGGAACGCGAACAGGCTGCCCATCGACCCGCTCGATTTACCCAGAGTGTCACCAAACACGAAGGCGCTGCCGTATTGGGAGTAACCGAGCATCGCCGCGACCCCCGTGCTGGCGAACTGGAATAACTTGCCCACACTGGTCTTCAGCACGATAACCGCAAAGGCGAACTGCAGCCCGAGGCCCCAGAGGAGAATGCGGAATTTGATGCGGCGCTTGTGGCGCGAAAACAGCCAGGCGACCGCGAGAATTGCAAGAATACCGAGCAGCCCCGCCAGCCGCCCCATCAGCCTATTCGCTCCCTCACGGTCGCGGCTCGGTAGCGTTTTCTAAACAATGCTCAGCTCTGGAAGCCTTTAGCTGACGACCTCGAGAATCAACTCCCGCTCTTCCGGCCGCGCGCCCGAAATGCGAAACGCATCTTCCACCAGATCCGCCGCCTCGTCCAGATTCTCTTCCGACGTATAGTAAAGCCGGCAAAGCACCGAACCCGATTCCACCTTCTCGCCGGCCTTCACTTCGAGAATCACGCCCACCGCTGGATCGATCACGTCTTCCTTGCGGCTGCGTCCCGCGCCCATCATAGCGGAGGCCCGGCCGATGTCCTCGGCCTTGATCGCGCTCACAAATCCCGCGCGCGGCGAAAGAATCTCGCGCATCCCGGTGGCGTTCGGCAGCAGCTCGAAGCGGTCCAGCGACTGCGGATTGCCGCCCTGCGCCTCCACCACTTGTTTGAACTTGCGGTATGCCGAACCGTCCATCAGTTTGTCTTCGGCCACCTTGCGCGCTTCGTCGAGAGTCGAGGTCACCTTGCCCAGATGAATCATGCGCGCGGAAAGCTCCAGGCTCAGTCGCGTGAGATCCGCCGGACCCGCCTTCTGCAGCGTCTGCGATACTTCCATCACTTCGAGCGCATTGCCGACCGCGTAACCCAGCGGTTGGTGCATATCCGTGATCAGCGCCTGCACGCGCTTGTCGAGACGCCTGCCCACGCCTACCATCGCCGCCGCCAGACGCCGCGCATCCACCTGCTTCTTCATGAACGCGCCGTCGCCGACCTTCACGTCCAGCACCAGCGCGTCGAGACCCTCGGCCATCTTCTTCGACATGATCGAAGATGCGATCAGCGAAATCGATTCCACCGTGCCCGTGACATCGCGCAATACATAGAGGCGTTTGTCCGCCGGAGCGATTTCCTCCGACTGACCCATAAACGCGAGGCCCAGCTGCGACAGTTGCGCGCGAAACTGATCCAGCGTCAGATCCGTCCGAAAACCAGGGATCGATTCGAGCTTGTCCAGCGTCCCCCCGGTATGGCCCAGGCTGCGGCCCGAGATCATCGGCACCACCACGCCCGCGGCCGCCGCGATGGGAGCGCAAATCAGGCTGGTCTTGTCGCCGACCCCGCCCGTCGAATGCTTGTCGACCTTGACGCCGGGTACATCGCCCAAGCTCAGTACTTCACCCGATGCCATCATGACGTCGGTAAACGAGCTCAGTTCCCGATCCGTCATGCCGGTGAAATACGTGGCCATCAGGAACGCCGACATCTGGTAATCCGGAATTTCGCCGGTGGTGTACCCGTTGATCAGGTACTGGATTTCATCCACACTCAGCTCTTCGCCCCCGCGCTTGCGCAGGATCAGGTCAACAGTTCGCATGTTAAAGGTTTAGGGTAGCACGTTTAACCCACTGATAGGAAAGGAGAATGCCCTAGATCGAACGAATTTCGGGAATGGGGTGCCGGTAATGCCCGCTGAAGATTTCGGAAAACAACGTCACGACTTCCCCGTGAATTCGTCCATTGTCGGCCATAAGATGCGGTGAAGTGAGGCTGTGCGGACGGTCATTCATGTCCCTGCAGACCCCGCCTGCCTCCGCCACCAGAAGCTTCCCGGCGGCCATATCCCAGGGACTGAGACCGAATTCCCAATATCCGTCCAGACGTCCGCACGCCACGCACGCCAGATCGATCGCCGCCGCGCCGCCGCGGCGCACCCCGTGGCTCGCCATCGCCAGTTGATGGTAGAAATGGATGTTCACATCCTGATGCCGCCGCCGGCTCGGAAACCCCGTGCTGAACAGCGCATCGTTCACCCGTTCCGTACGCGAAACAGAAATGCGCCGACCGTTGAGGTAAGCGCCCGCGCCTTTTCCGCACGTGAACAGCTCGTCGCGATTGGGATCGAAGATCACGCCGAGGATCAATTCTCCGGCTTTCTCCAGGGCCAGGGTGACGTTGTATACGGGATAAGCGTGCGCGAAGTTGGTGGTGCCGTCGAGAGGATCCACATACCAGCGATACTCCGACGCGCTTTCGTGGCCGCCGCCTTCCTCGGCCACGATCGCGTGATCCGGATAGAGGGCCTTGAGCCGCTCCACCACCAGCTTTTCCGAAGCGCGGTCGGCTTCCGTCACCAGATCGAAATCGCCCTTCAGCTCAATGCGGACGCGACGCTCGAAATAGTAACGCAGCAGAGACCCGGCCGCGTGCGCGATATCGATCGCGCTTTCGAGGAACGACTCCATCGTCGGTCAGGCGACCTCGTAGAGGTACTGGATATCGTGTTTGAAGATGAAAAGATTCGGAACCTGTTCGCGGGTGACGCGAATGAAACGCTGATCGTAGTATTCGATCACGCCGCGCACCTCTTCGCCGTCCGTCAGTTTCACGCAGACCGGCGTCTTCGAGTCGATGAGATGCTTCAGATACTTCGCCTCTTCGAAAGTCTGTTCCGGAGGGCGCGAATGCTTCGATTTTGCGTCTGGCACGTCAGTTCTGGGAAACCCCTTGCTGCTTCACCCGCTTCGGCTGAGGCTTCGCCGCCGGCGGCCGGGGTTTGCTGACGGAATCGCTGTCCGATCCGGAATCGACGCGCGGCTGTGCGGGTTGAGCTTCTCCATAGTATCCGTTGCGGGCTTTCACCTGCAATCGCGGATCGCTCAGCGTGATTCCCAGTGTATGAAAACGGTCCGTCGTCGGAGGCACGTTCTTCGGATAAAACCCGAGCAGATATTGCGTGCGCAGATCGTGAATGATATCGTCGAAGGCCTGATCCAGAGCCGCGCCAAGCGATGGCGCAAAGACCCGGCCCCCCGTGCGCTCGGCCATGGTGGTGAGGGCATTTTCGCCGCCGACATTGCGGCCGACTTCGTTTGTGATCGGCACCACCAATACGGGGTAGATCACTGCGTCGGCGAGCTGCGCCGCCTCCACCGCACGTTGAAAACCGGTATGGCTGACCGTATCGCCGCCGTCCGTTACAATCACCAGCACCTTGCGGCCCATGCGGTCCTGTATATCGCGCGAGGCCAGCAGAATGGCGTCGTACATGGCGGTTCCCGCTTCGCCGCGCAGCGCGCGCAACGACCGCTCGACGGCCCCAACGTTGCGCGTGAATCCGTTCTGCTTCACGATCTCCCAATTGAAGCTGTAGAGCGAAACCGCGTCTTCCGGATTTCCTTCCTTCACCAGTACGCGCAGAAACCGGGTTACCGAGTCGGTTTCGTACTTCAGATCTTTCGCCGTGGAGCCGCTGTTATCGATCATTACGGCGACCGAGAGCGGCTGATCCGTCTGCCGCTCGAAGACGGAAATCTTCTGCGGCACGCCGTTGTCGGTGACTGAAAAATCTTCCTTGTTGAGCGATCCGACCAAGGCCCCGCTCTGATCCTTCACCGTGGCGAGAATGCGCACCAACTGCACATCGGTGCGGAAGTTCGTTTCCGAACCCTGGAGCGGAGTCTGCGGCAGCGCCGTCCCGGCCGCGCTAAGAAGCAGCCACGCGAGGCGCATTCGTATCCCACTCCCCTTCCACCCAGACCTCGCCGTCGGCGAAAAATTCCTTCTTCCAGACGGGCACAAGGCGTTTGAGGCGGTTGATGCCTTCGAGCGCGGCCTCGAATGCGGGCTTGCGATGCGGCGCCGCCACCACGACAACGACACTGGCCTCACCGATCTCCAGCGTTCCCAGCCGGTGCACCATGGCGATGCGGCTGACCGCGTACTGGCCCGCGATTTCGCGTCCGATTTCGGCCATTTTGCGGATTGCCATGGCTTCGTAGCATTCGTATTCGAGGCGCAGAGTCGCCCGGCCTCTGGTATTGTTACGAACCACGCCCTGGAAGGTTACAACGGCGCCGTCGTGACCCTGTAAGATCCGTGCCTCAAGGGCGCGGCAATCGATGACTTCGCGGGTAAGTGCGAAAAAATTCCCTTCGGTATCCGCGATTTCTGACGGCTCTGACCCGCCGCTTACCGGTGGGAGAAGCGCCACTTCGTCGCCTTCGGCGAGCGCCTCGCCCGTGCCCGCGAACTCGTGATTGCGGGCGAGAACGATGCTCGAAGCCATCTGCCGCAGTTTCGGAAACGCCGACGCATAGTAGTCGAAGACGGAGCCGGTGGTAGAGCCTGGAGGGAGGTCCAGCCGGGCTTCGGCGGCCCCGCAGATATCCTTCAGCAGGCCGAAAAACAGAACTCGGACGTGCACTACGGCAAGGGTAACAAATGCGATTCCGGATTCGACCGGAGGCAGTGTCCCAAAACGTGCGTTAAAAATCCGCGCGGTAGCAGTTCTAGAAGGTAGAGTGTTGCCGCATCCATCGAACAATCCGCACCATGGTCCAAAGGCCAGTCAAGAAAACCACAATACGGATCGGGACACCGCCGATGAGATTGCGCAGAACCTTCAGACCGCGGCGGGTCGATGGGCTGGGCATTCCTCAATCGTACCGCGATGCTACCCGACCGGAGATCCCCCTCCGCAAACCCGCTACGCTTGAGATTGATGCCCCCGCCTGTTCAGCAGTTCCTGTCAGTGGCGCTGCCGATTATGGTGATTCTGGTGGTCTCGATTTGGCTTGCGTCCGTTTCTCAAAACAAGCGGCTTGACGATATCGTGAGGCGGCTGGAGCGTATGGAGTCGAAGCGCTGATGCGGCTCACTTCCGCATAATTCGCTAAGTTTTTGGGGGGCGGGCCTCAGGACCGCGGCGGACGCCTTCGTCCGCCTGGCCGGTTAGCCGAACCGCACTGATTTCTCAGGCCAAGCCGGTCAGGGGACCGGCTGCGGGCGTGGGCGCCAGCCCCCCAATCAAATCTATCTGCCGAAAGAGCCCTCCAGAATCGACCGGAGATTCTGCGCGAACACCGACCTCGCCAGCGCCGTGCCGCATCCGGCTTGTTGCGCCTTCTGCTTCACATCGGTCTGCACGTGCGAAACAAATCCCACCGTCGGGATGGCAGCGGTCTCGGGATCGCGCTTCATGGCTTCAATTAATCCGAGCGGGTCGGCTGACACACAGTTCAGATCGAAAATCACCAGCGCGGGATGGGTCTTCAGCTGTTCCAGCGCGACAGCTTTGTCTTTAACGAAAACAGCGGTCATGCCGAGTTTCTTCGCCTCGTCGTTGATCTTCGCCGCGAAAAACAAATCGCTCATGACCGCAAGAACCCTGCTCATATCCTCAACTTCTTTTCGTAAACGTCCGGCAAATCGTTTTCCAGCAGCACCACATCCTGTGCCCGCACGTTCGAGTTCAGCCACGCCAGCGCTTCGCCGATGCCGGGAACTTCAAGCACCATGCCGGCCGGATTCGCCGACTTATACGCCGGAACGAAAGTCGGAATGCGCTCCGGCATGACGGCGATCAGCACGTCCGCGAAACCCCCGGCCAGTTTCCCGATGCGCGCATGTTCCGGATCGTGGGACGTTCCCAACTCAACCATGCCAGGCGTAATCAGAATACGTCGCCCGCCGTCTCTGCGAAACAGATCGAGCAACTGCAGCGCGCTCTCAAAGCCCACCGGATTGGAATTGTACGCGTCGTCGATTTTCACCCAACCGCCGGGCTGCGGCCTCACTTCCAGGCGATGGCTGGTCTGCCGGACCGAAGTCAGAGCGAGAAGAGCGTCCTCCGGTCTTACTCCCAGTTCGCAGGCTGCCGCAAAAGCGAGAGCCAGATTCAATCCCTGATGTTTGCCGAAAAGCGGCGCGCGCAAAGTGTATGACTGACCTTTTCGGATTACGTCGGTTTCGACGCCGGTTTCCACTTGCCGGAAATCGGCAATGGGGACATCGCAGCCCTCGCCCGTGCCGACGATCACAAGGTTCGGTCTGTGGGCTTCGGCGAAAGCCTTTGCGGCGGGCTGTTCCAGCGCGCCCTCTGCGACAATTACCTTCCCCCCATTTTTCACCGCCGCTTCTGCCAACTCAAACTTGGCTTTCGCCACCGTATCCAGCGTGCGGAAGCGCTCATAATGAGCTTGTCCGATGGCGGTGATGATTCCCAGCGACGGGGGCGCCAAACGAGTGAGCCTCGCGATGGAACCAATCCCATACGCCCCCATTTCGCAGACGAAGAATCGATGATCGGGAGTCAGTTGTTCGCGCACCACGCGAGCGATGCCCATTTCGGTGTTGACGCTGCCTGGCGTCATCAAAGTAGACGCCTGCGTT
>JASHSD010000381.1 GCA_030036985.1 Bryobacteraceae bacterium | reverse complement strand
TGCGCTTGATCGAGATCCAATGCAGCCGCGCGGGTGAACATACCCCATCGGATCACAAATCCTTCTAATTGTAAATAATTAAGTGGGACGGGACACTAGTGGTTTCATGGCATATCGGGCCGGGCGAAAGCCCGGCGGCAGGCCCGAAGGCCTGGCCCCACAACAAAAACCATGTGGAGCGGATTGGCAATCGATTGGCAATCCGCTGGCTGGCCAACAGGAAATCAAAGAAGGCGGCTTCAATAGTGTTGGTGTTTGCGGAACTCGCGGTAATCGCGCATGCGGCGCAGATCGTCGGAGAGCGCGCCGCGGTCGCGCGGATCGAGCGAATTCGATTCCACCACCTTCTGGATATGGTTGATGGCTGAATCGAGGTGGTTCTTTTCGTAACGGCCCTCGTCAAACCGGCTTTGGAAATCGAACAGCTCGCGCTTGGCTTCGTCGAATCGCTTCTGATCGGCGCGCGAGGCGTAGGGATAAGCCGCCGCGCGGTCCAGATCCATGCGGGCATGGTCGAAGAGAGCGCGGTCCTGCCGGGCGTAAGCCCGGGGGCTGTAGGGGCGGTCGTAAGCATAATAATATTGCGCGGAGGCCGGGACGGCCCCCAGCGCCGCGGCGAAACAAATTAACGAAACGATCCTTTGCATGCGTTCACCCTCCGGTGAGGTTACGGACTGAAAGACGATCCACTCGCCCGAAGGTTGCTTCGTTTAATCCCGAATTAATGATCCGGTCAGATCTCCATTATGACCGGCATGATCATGGGCCGGCGCTCGGCGTGCCGGTGAATGTACCGCTTCAGGTCGGCGCGGATTTTTTCCTTCATCACCCCCACGTCCATCTTTTCTTCCGCGTTCGATTCCTCCAGCGTCTTCACCACGATGTCGCGCGCCGACCGCATGAATTCGGTATCCGCCTCCAGCCCGAAGCCGCGGCTCACCAGCTCGGGCACGGATTCTATCCTGCCCGTGTGCTTGTTGATGGCGATGATCGGCAGCACGATGCCAGTTTCCGAGATCAGCCGGCGGTCGCGAATCACCATGTCGCCGACCACTTCGCCCGCCGCGCCGGAATCGATGCAGATGCGCCCCACAGTGACGCGGCCGGCCTTGCGGGCGCCGTTGCTGTCGATCTCCAGGATGTCGCCGGTTTCGCAGATGAAAATCTCTTCCAGCCCGACATGGTGCAGGTGATCGGCGAGCCTGGCATGCTTCGATAACTGCCGGTACTCTCCGTGAACCGGCACGAAATAGCGGGGACGCACCAGGTTCAGGACCAGCCGCAGTTCCTCGCTCGACCCGTGTCCCGATACGTGCAGCGGCGGATTTGTGCTGCCGTAAAGCACGTCGGCGCCTCGTTTCGAAAGGTGGTCGATCATGCGGAAGATCGTTTTCTCGTTGCCCGGAATGATGCGGGAACTGAGCACCACCATGTCGCCCGGCGTGATGGAAAGGTTCTTGTGGTTATCGACGGCAAGCCGCGACAGCGCCGACATGGGTTCGCCCTGAGTGCCTGAAATCAGCACGGTCACCTTCGAGGGCTTGGCCGACATCACATCCTGCGGCCGAATCAGAATGTTGTCGGGGATCTCGAGGAATCCGTGGTTGTGGGCGATCTCGGTGACCGCGATCATGCTGCGCCCGACCAGCGCCACCTTGCGCCCGAATTCTTCCGAGAGATTGATGATCTGCTGCAGCCGATGAATCGACGAGCTGAAGCAGGATACGAACAGGCGGCTTTCGGAGCGGTTGAAAACGTCCTCGAGGCGCGGGCGCACGGCGCGCTCGGAGTCGGAATAACCGGGCCGGTCCGCGTTGGTGGAATCGGAAAGCAGGAGCAGGACGCCGCGTTTGCCGTAATCGGCGAGCGTGTGCAGATCGAAGAGCTCGTTGTCGGTGGGGGTGGGGTCGACTTTGAAATCGCCGGTGTGGATGATGACGCCGAGCGGCGTGGTGATCGCGAGCGCCACGCAGCTTACGATCGAATGCGTGACATGAATGAACTCGACTTTAAAGGGACCGATCTCGACGATATCCTTGGGCTTGACCGGCCGCAGAATCGGCTCTTCTTCCACCTCGTATTCTTCGAGGCGCCGCTCGACCAGCGACAGCGTGAACGCGGTGCCGTAGACCGGCACATGGAATTCGGCCAGGAAGAACGCGACCGCGCCGATGTGATCTTCGTGCCCGTGGGTCAGGAGCAGGGCGCGCACGTGCTCGCGATTCTCTTTGAGGAAGGTCAGATCGGGGGTGACGATGTCCACGCCCAGCAGCTCGGCCTCGGGAAACATCATCCCGGCGTCGACCACGACGATGTCGTCGCCGTAGCGAATGGCCATCATGTGCATGCCGAACTCGCCCAGTCCGCCGAGCGGGATGACCTGTAGTTTTTTATCTGACATTTTTGTGAACGTAAATCAAATTCTAACGTTTGGAATCGCTCAGGGCGCAAAAGGCGCTGTTCCGCGCCGCAATCGGCGCCCGAGGGACGCTCCCTCGCGGTCGCGGCTCAGAATGGCGCGCGCAGCTCGGCAGCGGGAAGTGCAAGAGTCGATTTGGCATCATTAAATCCATGTCTCCCGACGCAGGTCTGACCGAACTCATCCGCACCCGATGGAGCCCAAGAGAATTCACGGAACGCCCGATCGAGCCGGAAAAACTCCGCCTCCTGTTCGAAGCCGCGCGCTGGGCTTTTTCCTGTTTCAATGAACAGCCGTGGCGATTCGTCCTGGCGACGAAGGACGATCCTCAGGCGTTCGCGCGCATTCTCGGACTCCTCGCGGAGAGGAACCAGCAGTGGGCGAAAACGGCCTGGGCGATCGGCTTCTCCGCAGGCAAGAAAACCTTCAGCCATAACGGCGCGCCCGATCGATTCGGTTT
>JASHSD010000380.1 GCA_030036985.1 Bryobacteraceae bacterium | reverse complement strand
CGCGCAGATCGCCCTCGCCCTCCTCGCCGACGTTGGCGATCAGTAAGAGGCCGTTCCAGATGTCGGCGGGTTCCGGCGACGATTTGAGCGCTTTGGCGATCGCCAGCAGAGCGGCCAGCCCGGCTCCGTTATCGGAGACGCCCGGTCCCAGAAAATCGCCGTCTCCGTCGACCGAGATGTCCTCTTTCATGCGCGGCGCGAGAACGGTATCGAGATGCGCTGTGAGAGCGACCAGTGGGCCTTCGGTATCCGGATCGAGCGAGACCACAACGTTTCCCGCGCGATCGATTCTTACATGCCAGCCGATGGCGCGAAACTGGGCCGCGAGCCATTCGGCGCGCGCCTGTTCGAGAAAAGTGGGAGCGGCGATGCGGCAAAGCTGGAGGTGCGCTTCATTCACCCATTGCTTTTCGCGGGTGAACCACTGCAGCGCTTCGCGGATATCGGGGCGATCGGCCAATTCGCCAAGCGCCGCAGCCGCGGATGCTTCGGCCGATGCGTGTGGATGAGCCGCGTGTGGATGAGCCGCGCGTGGATGAGCCGCCACAGATATGAGTGTAGATTACGCGCCGGGCCAAGCCCCGGCCGGCGGATCCGCCCCACTGATTCAGCAGTTGGAAGCGCTGATCTTATGCGAGTGGGCGGCGATGAAATGCGCTTCAATCTCGTCGCGAAGAGCCTGCCGTTTTTTGGCGGTGGCGTTCAGTTCGTCGACGATCCTGCCGGAGGCGTCTTTTTCACGGGAATACTCGGCGATGCGCAACTGCCCCTGGAGACGAAACCACTCCATGGTCGCGGCTTCATAGGCCGAGGACAAGCGCCCGCATTCTTCACAACCTTCAACGAAGTCCAAATTCCGACCTCCGCACGTCCTGACGCTCGTTGGCGAGGAACGTTACATCCGGATATCAATTCATGGTACTGCGACCGGCCCAACCGTCGACGGTCTTGACCATAATTTACTCTTCGCCAGGCCCACGCGACGGCTCGCCCGGTATCAACCTGTACAATTTTAAGGATGTACCTGGCGCGCGCAGGCTTCGCGTATACATTTCTTGTCCCCGAAAGGAAGTACTTTGACGCTTCGCCCTTTTCGTACTCTGGCCTTGTGCATTACGATTTGTTCCCTGCCCGCGATTTCTCCGGCGCAAAATCAGCAGCCTCCGGCAACGCCCGCGCCAACGGCTCAGACAGCGCCAGCGCCGCCGGCGGCGCAGGCTCCCAAAACCGCCGTGCCGGATTACCCCGAGCCGCGTACGCTGACGTTCGGCGCCTACTACTGGGCGCTCGATACCGGCTTGACCCCGAATCTGCACGGCGGCAGCCAGGCGCCGGATTACGAGACTCTGTACGATACGGGCAAGCCAAGGCCGGCCGCTCCGGGCGTTGAAATCAGCGTTCCGATCACGCGCACCGGCACTTTGAATTTCGAGATCTTCGAGGCCAGAGGCGACGGCAGCCAGACCGCGCCGGTGGCCCTCGATTTGTTCGGTCAGCTTTTCAGCCAGGGCGATCCGCTTGCGAGCCAATACGGCCTGCTGGCGTCGAAGCTTTATCTGGACGATCTGCTGTTTCCGCACAAATTTCCGGTGGCGAAGTTCCGGCTGAAGTCGCTGTGGGAATTCGAAT
This sequence comes from Bryobacteraceae bacterium, assembly GCA_030036985.1. GTDB lineage: Bacteria > Acidobacteriota > Terriglobia > Bryobacterales > Bryobacteraceae > BOG-234. The sequence continues at coordinate 2,936 of JASHSD010000380.1, read as the reverse complement.
GGGTGCACATGAAGTCGATCATCGACGATCCTCTGCTTGAGAACACATCGTCCGAGGAACTCGCCATCGGCACGAGGCAGATCTTCCTGCCGGTTTTCGGCCTCGCCGCGGAGTATCAGCTGACGCCGCATATTCTGGCGCGTGTGGATATTTCAGGATTCGGATTCCCTCACAAGGCGAATGTGTGGGATGCGAATGCGACCCTCTCTTATCGCCACGGCTCGTGGGAGGTTTTCGGCGGCGGCAAGGTGTGGCATTTCAAGACCTCGCCGAACAATACGGAGTATCTCGTGGATACGCTGGCCGGCATTCAGGCCGGTCTGCGGTGGCATTGGTCGCTGTAGAACGCAAGCGTCGGCATGAGTGCCGACGCGGCAGACACGAGTGTCTGCGCCACAGTTAATCCAGAAGGTTGTGCAGGGCTGGGGCCAATTCCGGATATTGGAACCGGAAGCCTGCGCGTAAGGCCGCATCGGGCACGGCGCGGGCGCTGTCCAGCATGCGCGGCCCGATTTCTCCGAAGGCCAGGCGCAGGGCGAATCGGGGCACGGCGAAGAGCGCGGGCCGATGCAGCACTGAAGCCATCTCGCGTGTGAATTCGGCGTTTCTCACCGGATTCGGCGCGGTTGCGTTCCACACGCCGGAGGCAGCGTTTTCCGCGGCGTGGATGAACATCTCAGCGACGTCGGCAAGGTGAATCCAAGGCATCCATTGCCGGCCCGACCCCAGGCGTCCGCCGGCGAAGGCGCGAAAAACCGGAACCAGTTGCGCCATGGCGCCGCCATCCTTGCCCAACACGAAGCCGACCCGCAGCTTCGCTACGCGCACGCCGAAATCCGCCGCGCGGTCGGCTTCCGCTTCCCATTCACGGCAAACGTCGGAGAGAAAGCCGGCGCCGGGCGGCGACGATTCGGTGATCGCTTCATCCCCTCGATCGCCGCAGAAACCGACCGCCAATGCGCTCACCAGCACGCGGGGCCTTTTTGCCGACGATCGGGCCGCGCGGCCGATGGCATCCACCAAACGGCGCGTGCCGAGCACGCGGCTGTCGCGGATGCGCCGTTTGATCTCCTCGTTCCAGCGCTGGGCCACCGGTTCACCGGCCAGATGAATCACCGCGTCCGCGCCGTCCAGACTTTCCGCGGGCGGTTCGCCCCGCATCGGATCCCACAAGAAGGATCGGATGCCTGCGCGATTGTCGCGCGGGGGCGCACGGCCCAGGATAGCGACCGAATGGCCTCCTTCGAGCAGCCGGGTTACGATGCGGCGACCGATGAAACCCGTGCCGCCGGAGATGGCGTAGTTCATGCTCGACCTCCATTAGAAGCATTGTTGCGCAGTGGGCCGCGGCCGGTGTGAGAAACTGACGGCGTAATGATTCGAACGCGATGGCGAGCGGCCATCCTGTCGACGCTTCTCATCGCAACGCCGTTCGCGAGCGCGCCAGTTTCCGGACAGCAGACGGCCGGACAGCAGATAGCTGGACAACGACAGGCCGTCGTGGCGCCCGTCGATCCCTCAGTCATCCCTCCCCGCGAGACGCTTGAGTACGCGGTCGAGTGGAGATTGATTCCCGCGGGTATGGCCAAACTCACATGGAACGCGGCGGCGCATGAAGCCGGCGGCGCGGGCGAGTTGCGGCTGCATATGGAATCCGTCGGGCTGGTGTCGCGGCTTTTCCGGGTAGACGACGATTACACCGCCACGTTGGGCGAAAATCTTTGCGCCGAGAATTCCTTTCTGAGCACGCACGAGGGAAGCCGGAACCGGGAGACGCGGGTCAGCTTTAACGCGCAGACGCGAAAAGCGGAGTACACCGAAAAGGACCTCACAAAAAACCAGACCACCGTTCACGAGGTGGATATTCCGCCTTGCGTGCACGATGTGCTGGGCGGCCTGTTGGTGCTGCGGACGATTTCCGTAGAGCCCGGGAACACGGTGCGGATTCCCATCAGCGACGGCAAGAAGTTCGTGCAGGTGAAGGTGGAATCGCAGCGGCGGGAGGAGATCAGGACGCCCATGGGGATGATGAAAACGATCCGCTATGAGATCTTCCTGTTCGACAACGTGCTGTACAAAAGGTCGGGCCATCTGCACGTCTGGCTGACCGACGATGACCGGCGTTTGCCGGTCGAGGTGCAGGCGCGGCTGCAGTTCACTATAGGCACCATCACGTTGAAACTCCAGAAGGAGGAGAAGTCGTGAAGCTTTTGCTCGTGTTCCTGGCCGCTTCGGGTTTATGGGCGCAGGGTCAGCCGGCCGCGGCCCCCGCTCTGCTCGGCAACGCGCTGCTGGGTAACAAAGAAGCGGGGGATCTGGCGACGCGGATGACGCAATTGGTGGAATCCACCGCCGTGGCCGTGCCGGATCTGACGCAGGCGAGCGCTCCGATTCAACAGAGCGCGCAAACGACTGTGGCGGCGCTGACGGCGAAACCGGAAGATCCGACGCTGACCTGGCAGTTCATAAACGAGATTCGCGCGTATCTTGCGCTTTCCGATTCCATTTCCCGGCCGTATCCTTTTCCGGCGGAAGCGGCGAAGCAGTTCGCCGAGCTGCGCGAGGACCTGGATCGGCTACAGCAGCATTTCGCGGCGCTGCTGAACAGCGCGAGCGCGGCGGATCAGAGGCGCGACGCCGATCCCAACGATCTCAAACGCTACGCCGACGCGAATACCAAGCTGCTGCCGGCCGGGGCCAATCCGCGCGTGGTGTTCCTCGGCGATTCGATTACGGATATGTGGCGGCTGAACGAATACTTCACGGGCCGGGATTTCGTCAACCGCGGCATCGGCGGCCAGACCACGACGCAGATGCTGGGCCGGTTTCGGCAGGACGTGATCGATATCAATCCGAAGCTGGTGGTGATTCTGGGAGGCACGAACGATATTGCGGCGGGGACGGCGCCCGCGCAGATCGAAGAGAATCTCGCCAGC
>JASHSD010000379.1 GCA_030036985.1 Bryobacteraceae bacterium | reverse complement strand
GCTCCCTCCGGCGCCCACTTCACCTGGACCTTGCCCGCGAACGTATCTATGCTCGTGGCGGTTTCCGCCACCTGTCCCTCAGTCGACTTGCCCTCACCATTCGGGTGAGCCGTGATCAGACCTTTGTCGTCGGCCATCCTGAACAGTATCCACCACTTCACCGCTCAACCCGATCAGACAACTGCTGTCCTTAGGATTATGAGGCTTGCCTGCTGTAGGGCACGAAATATGCCAAAAGAGCAAAGTGCCGAGAATCAGACACCGCGGTGCGTTTTCTTGGCGCTGGTGAGGTGAAGGCGCGACTATCCTGTCGGAAAATTACCGCACTCTGAGTGGCACAACCGGCGTGCGGTCCTGCTGGCTCCAATTCGCGCTTGACTCACCGCGGCGCTTATCGAGCGCAGAATCGAAAGAAATTAGATTCCGACACCGGATGGTCGGCAACGACCACCGGGAGTCGCGGCGCTGGAGGACAAGATTGTTCAACAGCCCGTGGTCACGATCCTCAAATCCGATTTTACGAGGAGGACGTTCGGGGCTTCTCGTGTCGTTTCCGGCCAGGAGGCAGCCAGCATCAAGCGCCGGATAATTTTGCATCGCGATCACGCGGAAGAGGGTGAACTGGATTCTGGGCTGCGACACTTGGGGTTTTTTTCGATAATTTGTCACACGATTGGCTCTTTAATTCGTCCGGCATCGAGTTGTCGACCGCCGTATTCTCGGGCTGATCCAGAATTGGATGAAGGTCGGAGTGATAGGCTGTAACGGGTCGCAATTCCTCCCTGCGTAGCAAGCCGTTTTTCTCACTTTGACCCCCGCCGCCCCGGAAGCGATCGCGAAGCGCCACCGGGATCAAGCGCGCCAAACTCCGCAGGGATACGTCCGCCGCCGCGCGCGATCCCGCCCCGTTCGCCGCTTTGTCCGCTGTGTAGGATATCGAAATGAGCGGAAGAACTCCCCCGGACACCCATCCAAAAGAGCTCTCCCGCCCCAGAACGAACCTTGGGAGTTCACTCCTCCCAGAGGCAGATCCTATGCAGATCCTACACCCTTTCGCCGGCTCGGTGCAGCAGTATCACGAGCAGATCTCTAACCCCGATGGTTGCCGCCCCAGCCATTGCCCTCAGTGCAACGCCAAACATCCACTTACCGCGCATGGCTTCTACACGCGCACGCTCATCGACGCGTCCCACGACGGCGTCATCCGCGTGCGCCGCTACTTGTGTCGAGCCTGCCAGCGCACCGTGTCCCTACTGCCCGAGTTCGTCTTGCCCTACCTGCGCAGCAGCCTGGCGGTGATCGCGCTGTTTCTCGTTACGCGACTCCTGCTGGCGCAGACCATCAACGCCGCCGCGGCAACTGCGCCCCCGCCCATGCCCTACCAGCGCGGCCAGTTCTGGATTCGCCGCTTCCGTGCGCAAGCCGAAGCCCTGTGCGCCGCGCTGGCCGCGTTGACCCAACCCGTTCCCGCGCCCGACTTCGTTCACCGCGCCCTGGCCATGCTCGAATCCACCGGCTGGACGGCCGCCCACCGCTTTCTGTTGGGCGGCGTGCGCTGCCACCTGCTGGGCTGGCCCCGCGGTCTGGCTCCCGGCGGCCGCCGTGCCGCATTCTCCTCCGCCGCGGCCCCCGCCTGAGCTTCCCCACACACCATTTGCATGGAACCGCGCCGCCTTTCGCCGTAAGCTGCCGTCCAGGAGAAAAAGAACTGCATGGACGACAAAGCCGAAAAAGTCGCACTCTTCCGTTACGGTCTGATCGCGCCGCTGGTGCTGGAAACCCTGCCCCGCGGCGAACTCACCCGGCGCGCCGAGCAGATCGCCGCCCGCCTCTATGACATCCCGCATTCCACCCGCCGCCAGGTCTCGGTGGACACGCTGCTCGATTGGTCGCTCCGCTATCGCCGCAACGGACTTGCCGCGCTGTCTCCTCAACCGCGCCAGGATCGCGGGCAGGCCCGCGCCATCGCGCCGGAAGTCGCCGCCCTCATCGAACGCCTCAAGCGCGAGAACCCGCATCGTACGGGGACGGCTCTGCTGCGCGAACTGGCCGTGGCCAACCAGCCCCACCAAGCCGGCCTGTCGGCTTCCACGCTCTATCGTTTCCTGCGCGCCCGCGGTCTCACCGAACGTCAACTCCTGCTCGAAAAAGCCGCCGCGCACAAAAAGTACGAAGCGCAGTTCGCCAATCAGATCTGGCAGTCCGACATGTTGTTCGGTCCGTGGGTCTCACGGCCGGGCGGAGGCAAACAACAGGTCTTCCTCCAGGCCGCGCTCGACGACGCCAGCCGCCTCATCCCGCACGCCCAGTTCTATCCCAACCAGGGGCTCGACTCCTTTCTCGACTGTCTGCGCCAGGCCATCGCCGCCCGCGGCATCCCCACGCGCCTCTACATGGACAACGCCAAAATCTACCGTTCGCCGCAGTTGAACCGCATCGCCGCCTCCATCGGCATCCTCATCGTGCATACGCCGCCCTATCAACCCGAAGGCCGCGGCAAGATCGAACGCTTCTTCCGCTCCGTGCGCGAACAGTTTCTGGCTTCGCTCGATCCCAAAGTCCTGCTTTCGCTCGAACAACTCAACGAGCGCTTGTGGCACTGGCTCGACGCCGAGTATCACCGCCGCGAACACAGCTCTCTCCAATCCACGCCGTTGCTGCGCTGGCAGCGCGATATCGAACAGGTTCGCCAACTTCCCCCGGCCACCGACCTCAGGCGGCTGTTCTTTCATCGTGTGGACCGACTGGTGCGCCGCGATTCCACTTTCCTGCTGAAGAACCGTTTCTTCGAAGCGCCGTCGCATCTGGCCGGCAAGCGCATCGAAGTGCGCTTCGATCCGCTCGATCTTACCCAACTGGACATTTACTCCGATGGCAAGCCGGAGGGCCGGGCCCGGCTGGTGGATGCGGTCGTCAACGGATTGTTGCCGCCGTGGGACCTGGAGGAGAAGTAATCATGTGGGAGTCTTTCTTCGGCTTCAAGAAAACGCCTTTCTCCGACAGCCCAGACGCCAAACAACTCTTCGCTTCGCAAGCCTGGAATCAGGTCAAGACGCGGCTGGAGTTTCTCGCCCAGCATCGCGGCACCGGCCTGATCACCGGCGAAGTGGGCGCCGGCAAGTCCACCGCCGCGCGCGTGTTCACCGCCACGCTCAACGCCAGCCTGTACAAGATTCTCTACGTACACTTCTCCTCGGGCTCCGCGTTGGACCTGCTGCGCCAGATCGCCTCGGAACTGGACCTGGAGCCGGCGCGCTTTCGCGGCGACCTGGTGCGCCAGATCGCCGACGCCGTCGTTCGTCTCAACCAGGCCAAGAAACAGCATCCCATTCTGATCTGCGATGAAGCCCACCTGCTGCCGCATCCCGCGCTGGAACAACTCCCGCTGCTGTTGAACTTCGATATGGACTCCTCGCGCTATCTCACGCTCTTGCTCGTTGGCCGGCCCCTGTTGCGGCGCACCCTGTCCCTGCAGATGCACGAAGCCTTGCGGCAACGCATCGGCGTGCAGTATCACCTGGAGGGGATCACGCGCGATGAGCTGGATGCCTATCTGGCGCAGCAACTCAAAGCCGCCGGCGTGTCGCAGCCGCTGTTTGACGAGACTGCCCGGCAGGGAATGTACCAGGCCACCAAAGGCATTCCGCGCAAAGTCAATAAACTCGCCATGACGGCGCTGCGGCTGGCGGCGGCGAGTAAGTCGCAGACCGTGAATGAAGCCATCTTACTGGACGCCGCGGCGGAGGCAATGCTGTGAAAGACGCTGCGAAAGCTCCTCTCAAACCATCCGTGGTGTCGCTGGCGCAGTTACTCAGCGAACAACCGGCGGCGCCGCCGCCCGGCTGGATCGAGCCGGGCCTCTTGCCGCCCTCGGGCATCCTGTTTGTGGGCGGCGAGCCCAAGGTGGGCAAGAGTCTGCTGGTGGCCAATCTGGCGCTGGCGCTGGCCGCGGGCAGAGACCGCGCCGGTTTCCGCATACCCGTTGCGCGCCGGGTTCTGGTCTGCCAGTTCGAACTGCCCACGCCCCAGTTCGTGGCGCGTCTGGCGTCGATGCGCCGAAGCGTCGGCGCCGCCGCCGACCAGAACCTGCTGGTGGACACGCGCGCCGGCGGCAATCTGCTCAGCGCGCCGCAGGGGCTGAATCACTTCCTCAACGCCGCCCGGCAAGCCGCCGCCGAAGTGATCGTGCTCGACCCTTTGTACTCCACCCACGATCAGGATGAGAACGATACGCGCTCGATGGCGGCGCTGTGTCAGAGCTTGCTGCGGTTGCGCGATGCATCCAAGGCGGCGCTCATCGTGGTGCATCACGTGCGCAAATCGATCGGCCGCGAAGAGATCGGCAGCGCCTTCCGCGGCTCTTCGGCGCTGCACGCGGTGGGCGATTCCTACCTCCTGCTCACGCGCCCTTCGGCGTATCTGACGGCGACTGTCGAGTTACGTTTCCAGTTTCGCTACGCCGCTCCTCCGGAGCCGCGGCTGCTGCAACTGGACCCGCAAACGTTGTGTTTTTCCGCCGCTGGTCCGGCGCCCTCCAAGGTTGCCGCCGCGCGCAAGAAGGTCGAACCAGAACATGTGACCAAAGCGCTGGCGGGCCTTGGCCAACAGGCGCGTTACAACCAACTGCGCGAGCAAGTCATGGGTCTCGCCGATTGTTCCAAGCGCACCGCGCAGTTGGCTATTGCCGAGGCTTGCCGGCAAGGCGCCATCGTGCAGTGTGACGGCCAGTATCGACTGCCGCTTTGATGTTCACGACTTTGCGCCGGGTCGCGCCGGCGCAAACCCTGCCCCGCGGGGAGTCGGGGCCCGAGGCTGGCGACGGATCTGCAGCCCAGACCTGTTCCTCAGTCCTACCCCCGCCGGAGCCCACAGGGGCTTCGGCGGGGTTCGTGTTTCTAAAACACAATACTGGGATCAGCTTCCGAGCTTGTCCTCGGAGTCCAAAACGCGACGACGCCCCGGCGCGCTCCTTGCGCCGGGGCTTTCCTTATGGAGTTTTTCGGCGGGATACCCTGTTCTGCCTACACAACGAAGTATCCTATCCCGCGCGATCCGGATCTCTGGATCTTAGAGGTTCAATCCGTTACCGCTCAAATGTGACGTACTCGCCGGAGATTATCGTGAGAACGAAGCCGGGGAAGATCGTGGCGCATTACAATAGGCGAATGGAAGGACACCAAGACCGGTATGCTGCACATCATCGGCCGGCTCCGAGCGCGAGAACATATCCCTGTCCGCGGTGCCGTTAACTGCTCAAGATTCCATCGCCGCAACAACACGATCGCTGCGTTCCCCGTGGGCGAACAGGTGACGTGTATCCATACACAGCCAAGTCGGCAGAAAACACGGTGCGTCGACCGTTATCCCGCCATAAAATCCTTTCTGCATTCCCTTATAGACTCGCCCCGGACAGCCCATCCCTCAAGCCCACTGCGTAGACGATTCATACAACCCCATAAATTGGGGCCCGGCCCCGCTCAAGTCGCTTATCGACAGTGCTCTGAACCATTACGACGCTACCCGACATTCCTCGCCGGCGCACACCCGATCAACCCTAAGGACTTGGGCGGAGCGAATCTCCCACTTCAGGTTGGGCATCCCGTGTCAAGCGAAAAAGGGCTATGAAACGCCACCTCGTCTAACCGGCGTGAAGACGACCGCGAGGTTGCCCGCCCAGGCCTCGGCTCCGGGTACAATCAGGATCGTGGAGACGCCGATTGTTGTCGCAATGGTTACGAGCGGTGTTGCCCTTGCAACTGCGGCAATTCAGCTTCTGAATCAAAATCGCCAAAACGCCAAGATTGAGAAACTGAAAGCAGACCTAAACCGCGGAAGTGCGTTGCAACTCGAGTACTTCAAAGCCTTAATGGCATTTCAGGTAGAAGGACGAAGCAAGCGGCTTCAATCCATCGGTAATATGATCGAGGTGTCTCAAACCATCAAGGACAAGGTACGGCTGATTTCCGACCATCCCCGGTCATTTCCGTATCGCGAGCACCTCAAGAGAGAGCTAACGTCCCTCCAGGATAGGGTCTCCCAGGTATTCGCTGCCAATCAAATCTCTATTGACGATATAGCGTGGAAAATTGCGCACACTTTGAAGAATGAGTGCATTTCTGGGCTGCAGCTCGTAATCGATTCCGAAGCACACTCGACGGGTGGCCCCGAGCCAGTAGCAGAAAAAATCGAACGGATTTCGATCTTGCAGGGCGAGCTTCGGATAGCTGGACGCGAGACCATTGAAGAAATCTCAGGTGCGATTGCACGGGATATCAAAGCTGAGAGTGTTCGCTCCAAATCCGCAGCCAACATTATCCAGAATTGATCTAAACATACTATGAAGATAGCGGTATTCCATTACGACGAGAAGGTTTGCCTGCGTATCAAGGAGTTCGTAGAAGACCTTTGGCAGGATATGGAGAGCGATAGTATCGAATGCGTACCGTTTTTCAACTTTGACCAACTCATTCGAGCGGTCGCGGATTCCCGTTTTGGCCTGATTATTACGCATATCCACGCAAACGATCAGCGGGATATTTGTTCTAGCGACTTTATCGACGCGGGGTGTCCTGTGCTCGCAGTGACCTACTATGGCGATTCGGACGCTGATGATGTTGAGCGCGCTGAAACGCAGTTCGATCATCGACTCCGAATACCGTTTCCTCATGAGGACCTTCGCCGTGTGTTGAGAGTGGCGGCCGGAGAGCGACCTTGACCTTTTTGAAGATCGTCGCATATATCACAATCGGGATGTCTGAGTTGCGTCCGCAGTAAACCGCGTGACCCGGTGTCTTGGCGTCTCTGGCTCTCTCAATCGGTTTGTCGCACAGTCGGCTACGCGCAGCATCGAAATTTGATGCGATTCCATGCTCTGGCGTGCCTAGATGAGCGTTCTCTAATTAACTGGACATTTTGCAGTGGAAATGTTTCAATGAGGCATGCCCGTTGGACGGAAGCGTGCGCCCTTCGTACTGTCTGCCGAAGATCGTGCCTCGCTGGAAACGATCCGCCGCTCGCGAACGGAAGAGCGTCGGCGCACCGTGCGCGCGGCTATCTTGCTGGATGCGGCCGAGGGAATGACGGACAAAGCGAACGCGTCGGCTCGGCAGGTCAATCGCAACACGGTGGTTCTCTACATCCGAAAGTATCTGGGTTTGGGCCTGGAGGCGGCGCTGGGGGAGTTGCCTCGGTCGGGCAAGCCTCGGCAGGTCTCAGATGACGCCATTGCTTGGATACAGAACGTCGCGTGCCAGAAACCGAAAGATCTCGGTTATGCGCAGGAACTGTGGACGTACCGGTTGCTCACCGCGCACGTTCGACGGGAGGCGCCGGCGGCCGGGCATGGGGAACTGTCACGCCTGAGCCGATCCAAACTGCACAAGATTCTGAGCCAAGGTGAACTCAAGCCGCATAAGGTCCGCTACTATGTGGAGCGACGGGACCCGGAATTCGATCAGAAAATGGCGGCAGTTCTGCACGTCTACAAAGAAGTGGAGATTGTCAACCAGGGACTGGTCACGGGCGCCATCGGTGAACCGGCGACCGTGACGGTTTCCTATGATGAGAAGCCGGGAATCCAGGCTCTGGGTGTGACGACTCCGGACCGGCCGCCAGCGCCCGGAACGTACGCCAGCCATCTCCGGGATTACGAATACAAGCGGCTGGGCACGGTGTCTCTGCTGGCGGGTCTCGATCTGCACACTGGCAGGGTCACGGAGATTGTGAACAACACGCACAAGAGCAGCGACTTTATCGAATTCCTGACGAAGCTTGACGCTGCCTATCCAGCCGCGCAGACTCTGCGCCTGATTCTGGACAACCATTCGGCCCACATCTC
>JASHSD010000378.1 GCA_030036985.1 Bryobacteraceae bacterium | reverse complement strand
CTCCCCTTCGCCTGCGGCCAAAATGATGCGGCATCGCAGAGCAACCTGTTGCGGAGTCCCGAATGCCCCCGCCCACTGGTTCAATTTCAGCCTGTCGGACTCTCGCAACTTCAATGAAACAGCATTGCGGGACACACTCAGAGTATACGGCAAGCTCTTATAAATAGTCCAGTTATTTGTTGGACACTACACTAGTGAATGGTCCCCGTGCGCCGTCAAAGCGGAATCTTGCCTGCAGGCCCGGAAGGGCGGCTCCAGCGGAAGCGCTGCCCCACAAGAAAAGAGGGAATCTTTTAAAATATTTTATTCATGTCCAAACACGAATTTCAGACTGAAGTCGATCAGTTGCTGCACCTGATCGTGCATTCGCTTTACTCGCATCCGGAGATTTTCCTGCGGGAACTGATATCGAATGCGTCCGACGCGCTCGACAAACTCAAGTACCTGACCCTGACCGAGGATCCCTACAAATCGCTGGCGTTCGAGCCGCGAATCGATCTGGAGCTGGACGAAGATCAGCACAAGCTCACGGTCGGCGATACCGGCATCGGCATGAACGACGAGGACCTCGCCAGCCATCTGGGGACCATCGCGCGCTCGGGCACGAAGAACTTTTTGTCGAATCTGTCCGGAGACGCCAAGCGCGATTCCAATCTGATCGGCCAGTTCGGCGTGGGGTTCTACAGCGCATTCATGGTGGCGGACCGGGTCGACGTGATCTCGCGCAAGGCCGGCGAAGAGCGCGCCTGGCGCTGGAGCAGCGACGGCAAGTCGGGTTACGATATCGAGCCGGCCGAGCGGGCGACTCAGGGGACCACCGTCATTCTCTACCTGAACGAGGAAGGGAAGGAATATTCCAATAGCTGGAAGCTGCGCGAGATCGTCAAGAAGTATTCCAACCACATCGCGTTTCCGATTTATCTGACCGCCGATAAGAGCGAGTGGGATGAAAAGGAAAAGAAATCAGTCAAAAAGCGGACGACGGAGCAGATCAATTCAGCCAGCGCTTTGTGGCGGCGTCCCAAGAGCGAACTGAAGGACGAGGACTACAAGGAGCTTTACAAGACCATCTCGGGCGATTGGGAAGATCCGGGGTTCTGGTTCCACACCAGGGCCGAGGGCACTCAGGAATACACGACGCTCTTCTTTGTGCCTTCGAAGGCGCCAATGGACCTTTACCAGGCCAATTACAAGCCGGGCGTGAAGCTGTATGTGAAACGCGTCTTCATCACCGACGAATCGAAAGACCTGCTGCCGGCCTGGCTGCGTTTTTTGCGCGGCATTATCGACAGCGAGGATCTCCCGCTCAATGTCAGCCGCGAGATTCTGCAGAAGAACAGGATCCTGCAGAACATCCGCACGGCCAGCGTGAAGAAGCTGCTTTCCGAGTTCAAATCCATCGCGACGGACAAGCCCGAGGATTACAAGAAGTTCATCGACGAATACAATCGGCCGCTGAAGGAAGGTCTCTACAGCGATTTCGGCAATCGCGAAGCGCTGCTGGATCTGGTGCGGATGAAATCGACGAAGGCCGAGGGCTGGACGAGTCTCGCGGACGCGAAGTCCCGGATGAAAGAGGGCCAGAAGGGCATTTATTACATCACCGGCGGTCCGGAGGATGTGCTGCGGTCTTCGCCGCTGCTCGAGATTTACAAGAAGAAAGACATCGAGGTGCTGATCCTCGACGATGAGTTCGATGAACTGGTTTTTGGCGGTTTGGATAAGTACCAGGAGATCGAACTCAAGGCGGTCAACAAGAGCGCGACGGGCGAGGACCTGAAGGATGCGTCTGAGCCGGATAAGACAGAGGACATCAAGCCGCTGCTGGAGAAGATCAAGGCCGCGCTGGGCGATCATGTCAAGGACGTAAAAGTTTCCATGCGTTTGGCCGATAGTCCGTCGTGCATTGTTTCGGATGCGGACGAGCCTTCGATGAAGATGCAGCAGATGCTGAGGGCGATGGGCCAGGAGCGCGACATCCCGCAACTGAAGCCGACGCTCGAAATCAATCCCGACCATGAGATTGTGAAGAAGCTGCTGGGTGCGGGCGACGATGGCCTGGTGAACGACGCGGCCTGGCTCCTGTTCGAGCAGGCGCTGCTGATTGAAGGGATTCCGGTGGATAGTCCCGGCGCGTTTGTGCAGCGGCTGAACCGGGTGCTCAGCCGCGCAGTGTAATTCTTATGATTCGGTTCTGGCTGGCGATTTGGGTGTTGGGAACGGCTGCCGCGGCATCCGGACAGATTGTCGGCGTGGGCACGTTCATTCACGTCGTCTCCAATCTGGATAAGACGATCGATTTTTACGGGCGCGATCTGGGCCTTGAGCTGAACGGGGCGCCGGGGCCGCGGGCGTTTTCGACGAGCGCCATCGTGGAAGGCCTGTATGACGCGAAAGGGTCGCAGTCGCGAGTCGCCGTGCTGAAGATTCCGGGGTCGGCGCTGGGCGTGGAGTTCGTGGAGTTCAAGGGTGTCAGCCAGAATCCGGTGAGGCCGAATATTCGGGCCCCGGGCGCAAGCATACTCGTGCTGCGGGTGCGCGATGTCCGGGGCCCGATGCTTCGCCTGGAGCAGGACGGCGCGCGGGTGATCGGTCAGGGCGGCGAGAAAGGGCC
>JASHSD010000377.1 GCA_030036985.1 Bryobacteraceae bacterium | reverse complement strand
GGCGCGGCGACGGATCATCCGGGATTGGGCGCGGGCATCGGCGCGGCGGCGGGCGCGGCGGCGGGACTGGCGGGCGTTTTGCTGACGCGCGGTCCGGACGCGGTGCTGGCCAAGGGCAGCACGGTCGAAATGATTCTGGATCGGCCGCTGACGTTCCAGGCCAATGAAGTGAATTTCACGACGACCGCCGGGTCCGGTCATTTTTCGGATGGCGGCGGCCCGGTTCCGGCGAACAAGGGCGGCGGCATTCTGAATCCCGCTCAGCGTTATACCTTCTGACGCGGTTTGTTGTGACGCGGTTCGTTCTGAAAACGGCCCGCTATAACAGCCAGCCGGAGATGGCCATGCCGATTCCGATCAATGCGCTCACCACGCCGACGATGGGGAACAAGGTCGATCGCGCAATGAAATAGAGCGAGGTCAGAATCATTCCGATCTCGAGCAGCCCTTCGCCGAAATCGAAGCGCAACGCCTGGTCTTCCGCGTGAACTGCCTTGGCGTCCGTTTTGCGCGCGTCTGCCTGAGCGTCGTCGGATTCGCGCGAGTAGCGTTTTTTCTCCTTCTCATACCGGGCGAGCGTGGCGTCGGCCGTGGGATCGCGCGCGGGCATGGCGTTCAGCAGATCCACCCCCAGTTCGAGGCTGTGGAATTTGATCTTCTTCGCCTGATAGAAAGACCACTTGTCGTTGGCGTCGGCCTTCAACAGGACCGCGTCGGTATGCGCCCGGTGCGAAATGATGGTGACGATTCCCAGCAGCACGGCGAGGATGGCGGCGAGCACGCCGATCTTCTTCCCCATCGGATCGCCGCCTTCGACTTCATGATGAATTTCCAGTTCGGCCATACGCGTTTATTCTAAGCTGAAGAATCAGTGCAGCACGATCATGACCGATGGATGAAGCGCGCACTCGAGCTGGCGCGCGAAGCCGAGGAAGCGGGTGAGGTTCCGATCGGCTGCGTGATTGTCGCGGGCGGGGAGATCGTCGGCGAAGGACGCAACTCGCCCATCGCCCTGCTGGATCCCACCGCGCACGCCGAAACGATCGCGATCCGCCAGGCGGCGCTCGCCATCCGGAATTACCGGCTGGAGGATGCGACGCTCTATTCGACGCTCGAGCCCTGCGTCATGTGCGCCGGCGCGCTGGTGGCCGCGCGCATCGGAACGCTGGTCTTCGCCGCGCGCGACCTGCGCTTCGGCGGCGTGCGCAGCAAGTTTCAGATCGCGGATTCGCCGCTGCTGAATCACCGCGTGGAGGTGGTCGAGGGAGTGCTCGGCGCCGAAGCGACGGAAATGCTGCGGCGATTCTTCGATACCCGGCGTTGATTGCCAGACGACCAGCGTCACCGCTCCACATTTCGGACACGCGACTTTAGTCGCGTTTTGCGTGGGGACGAGTCCCAACCCCGGCACAGGCTTCAGCATATCCGGGCCGGGGGCGGCCCGTCACCATAAGCAGAAACTCACGCGGAAGGCGGTCGCATAGAATCAATAGCTTGGCGGTGAGTTTCTGGAGAGCCTGTGTCGGCAGGCACGAGTACCCGCGCCGCGGCGCTGCCAGGCAGCCTTGACAGCGGTTTACGCGGCGACCTTCTGCCAGATGGCGCGGCCCACGAAGAAGGGGCCCATCTGCAACATATGCTGCGACGTCTGCTGCGTCCGGCGCATGGCCTGCACGCAGGCCGACAGCGGATAGAGCTGCTTCCCGATCAGCCCGATGACGAAGTCGTTGTCGTGCTGATCCATGCCGAAGCAGGCGAGGCGAATGTCCTGCGCGAATCCGGCGTCGCCGAAGCCGTGGCCGATCTTCCCATGCTCGCGCAGAATGGCCGTCTGCTCCTCCTGCAGCAGGGAATTGAATTCGCCCTTGCGCCGCAGCGGATACCAGACGTGCCACTTCCATGCGCCGTCGGTCACCACCTTGCGCGGCCGATGCAGCAGCCAATCCTCAAGGTTGGGTTCGTAACCGATCGAATAGGTGCGGCCCGTCATAGTGTAGTCCGGTTTGAAAGAAAGGCTGTGGAAAGCGCTGCGGCGGAGGAAGGGGCGCAGCTTGTCAACGAAGAAATCCGGCTCGTCGCTCCACGTGAGCAGTCCGATACCGCGCGGATCGTTCGCGTCCTCGTAAAGAACGCCTTCCATTCCCGAGTCTTCCAGTTCCTCGGAGAGATTCGCCGTGTCGTCCGCATTGCCGAACGCAAGCAACTGCATGAACAGCCGGCGGTCGGAGGTCTGCTGCGCGCCGTCGCGAATGCCGCCTTTTTCCCTGATATCGATTGGTTCCACCACTACAGCGTAACGCCCGGCACATCCCGGCGCCAGGATTTACTTGAGGTTCGCGCGGATGACGGCGCTCGTGGTCGGCTGCGCCGATCCGCCGTCCGGTTCGATGGTCACTTCTATCCCCGCCGCGACATTCCCCAACGAGCCGGAACGCAGGAAGACCGCGGTCCCGTTCGTCAGGGCGGCAAACATTCCGCCCGCGGCCGTTTTTCCTTCAGCGTTGAGCACCCACAGCTCGAACGTCTTGCCCGATGCGAGCCGCGGCAGACCGGACGCCACAAGAAGGATGCCGTCGGCGGCGCTGACGAAGAGGTGTCCCTTCGGCGAACCTCCCGCGCCGCCGAACGGAAGATCCTTCGCCGCGGGATCCTCGAGGATCGGCAACGCGCGCTGCAGATTGGTGGTCTCCCCGGTTCCCCGCCGGCCGGCGATGCCGACGCCGATGAGAGCGAGGCTGAGCAGCGCGCTGATCACCCACGGGGCAATCGTGCGCGAACGTTTGCGCGCGTTGCGCACGCCGGTGGCGCAGGTCACGCAGCGCCGGCGAATGTGATCGGCGATCTCGCGCCGCTCCGTCTCATCCGCTATGCCGAGCGCGTACGCCGCATAGTACGGGCGAAGTTCGGCGCACGTCATGCGCTCTCTCCTTGTTTTTGAACGAACACTCGCCTTCGAACGAACGCTCGCGCGTTCGCCAATCGTCTGCGGATCGATATCATGCGATGCGTTTCCCCTGTTTGAACCGGCTGTGATGAGCATACCGACATGCGATCTCCATCTTTCCTCCCCTGTCGAACGCCTCAAGTGCATTTTCTTCTTGACATTCGAATCGACTGATTCTATATATGAATCACGCTGCGATTTTTAAATCGCAAATTCGAATAGGGAGAATCAATCGATGAAGAACGCAACCAAGAAAGCCGCCGCGAAGAAGAAAGCCGCTCCGAAGAAGAAGAAGTAGTTCCGGAGCATCTCTCGCGGGATGCAAACCTCAACTCAAAAGGCCCCGGCAACGGGGCCTTTTTTTGTGTCCGATTACCTCCGCCCGCGCGGCGCCGGCCGGTATTCGCGCATTTCGTGCCGCTCTAGGCGCGGCCCCCGCGGGCGCGCCACTCCGGGATACGGATGCACGTAGGTGTCGCGATTCACCCAGGTCCGATCCCACGGACGTCCGCCGATGATGATGTTGTGCCCCAGCCAACCGAAGCTGATCGCACCCCAACCCCACGGCACGAATGCGTTGACAACGATTCCGGGACCGAAGGTGATCGCGCCCCCGACGTAGAACCCGGGCGCGGGCCGGAAGTAGACGACGTTCGGATCGTAATAAGGAACGTAGATCGAATACGGGTTGACCGGAATGATTTCGATATCGCCCGGACCCACCATCGTCACGCGGTACTGCGCATTCGAGCGCAGGTAGCCGTAACCATACGCCCGCTGCCGCTCATCCTGAATCGCATCCATCACCGACGCGCGGTTGGCCAGGACGGCGTTGCCGAGATCCTGGGTCCAGGCCATGTCGCCCGCCATCATGTCGAGCACGGTCGGGAACGGCAGCAGCGCGAGCACGCTCGGGTCCCACGGCAGCTGATCTTCATTGATGGCGCGGGCCAGCGCGTCGCCGGTGAGATAGCTGTGCGACCGCGCCCATCCGTCGGCGTCGGGAATCTCGTTGTAGAACGTCGACGCCGTCAGCACTTCGGCCAGCAGCGGGTCCGGGTAGAGCGCGATCGAACCGACCATTTGTTCCAGCTGCTGCGGCGCGTAGGTCGGCGGCGGCGGTGGAGGAGGCGGCGCCTGCGCGAACAGGGGAGCGGCCGCGCGGCCGCAGATCGTTATGAACAACAGGGAGTGAAAATATTTTGTTTTCATGGCTGTCTCCTCACCGCGAGGGATGCGATTGAAGGTGCTTTCGTTACCGGAGGCGTCTCCGCGCCGGCATCCGCCGTCAGCGTGTTCGTTCTGAACCACGTCTGCGTGCGGC
>JASHSD010000376.1 GCA_030036985.1 Bryobacteraceae bacterium | reverse complement strand
GCTCCCTCCGGCGCCCATCTCACCTGGACCTTGCCCGCGAACGTATCTATGCTCGTGGCGGCTTCCGCCGGCTGTCTCTCAGTCGACTTACCCTCACCATTTGGGTGAGCCATGATCAGACCTTTGTCGTCGGCCATTCTGAACAGTATCCATCACTTCACCGCTCCACCCGATCAGACAACTGCTGTCCTTAGGTTGAATGAAGCCGGGACTGAGGAAAGCCTGGCGGAATTCGGCGCTGGCTGATTTAGCAATCGAAATACAAAAAGCCGGCAGCCTTCGCAGGCCGCCGGCCTTTCTTGCACTACGATGTTGAACAGCCCTTACTGGAACGACCTTTACTGGACGACGCCCTTCCAGCCGAAGCCGTCCGACGGACGCTGGATGCTGCGCATGCGGATGCGGTGGTCTTCCGGATTGCGTCCCGGGTTGCCTGTGATGATGACGTGGTCGCCCGGTTTCAGCGTGTCGCGCGAAACGCCATCGCGGCTCAACTGACCACCCCCGCCCCACTCTACCGCCCAAGTGACCATCTCGCCCTTATCGTCGGGCGCTTCCACATGGACGAACGAGTGCGGGTTGCGGAACATAAACTGCACCAGCTTGCCGTCGATCGTGATCGTTTTGTCCTCGAAATAGGTTGCGGCAAACGAGTGATGCGCATACGCCGGGACCACCGCCATAAACGCGCCAGCCAAGGTCAATGCCAGAAAAGCACGCTTCATCTTGTTCTCTCTTCTCCTGAACTCCTGAACTCGAATAAGCCCCGGCCGAAACACCTTGCGCCTCGGGGACTCCATCAGGAAACCTATCACGCCCGGACATGATCCTTGAGCGGAGATGCGTAATGTGACGGTGTGTGACGCCGCGTGTTACCTTGCCGACGCTTTGTTTTCAATGCGGTTCCGGTTCCCTTATCGGGTGATGGTCAGCTCGCGATGGAAAAGATACGAAATCTGCGTTGGGACGCCGTCCATGGACCGCACCCGGAGCACGACCTGAAAGTAACGGGGAATACTGCCGGAAGAATTCCGCATCTTGTCGATCAGCATCTTTGCCACCGACGGATCCGTGAGAGCCTGCGCTCCCGCCATCACGCTTGAAATCTGGTTGCCGGAAAGACTGAGAATCTCGCCTCGCCCCTGCAGGCCGGGAACGCGGCTGATCAGAGAATACGTATCGAGATCTTCCGGGCCTTTCGCGCCCGGACCTTCGGGAATGAAGGCGGGCTCGCCGGGACGAGGATGCAGGTTCCGGATGCCATCCGGTTCGAGCAGGATTTCCTGATCCACCCGCAGCGCGCGGATCTCGCGCTCCCCGGTAAGCGGCCCGAGGAACACCACGTTCTCTTCCATCAGTTCCGGCAGCGAAAGCAGATTCGAGCGCGTCACCACGACGTTTTTCTGCCGCGCGCCCAGGAATTCGCCCAGCAGCAGGGCGGCATCCGCCGTGCCCACCCCGGTATAGCCGTAGGTGGGCTGCACCGTCGGCGCATGCAGCGCGTCCTTCAGGGCATTGATGCCCTTCGACTTCGCCACGTCGGCCCAATCGTTTACGCTGAACTCGCGCACGAAACCGAAGCCGGGAATCAATGCTGAGAGGGGCGTCGCAATGCAGACCACCAGCGGCCGGTTCGATGACAGAATCGGTTCCCAGATCTGACGGATTTCTGGCGTCCAAGGCACATCCGAGGACGCCACGGCCAGTCTGATCTGTTTGCCCTGCCGCCAGGAGACGATGCCGAAAAATCCCGCGGCCAAGACCGCTAGAGCCAACCCGCAGGCCAGGAGCGCTTCCCGCCGTCGCCATCCGCCGCCACCCGCTTCCACTACAGGTTCGGCGAGCGCGGAGTCAGGCGCCGGAATGCCTTCGAAGGGAATTTTGGGGCCGGAAGGAATTTTTCGGGGCTCGAAAGTAATGATGAACCCGCCCTTGGGCAGGTCAATATGGATGGGATCGTCCACCCCCTCAGTCCGGTAGTATTCGGCCAATTTCTGGCGCAGCCGGCCCACCTGCATGCGCACGGCGGATTCCTGACGCGGATCGTAGGACGTCGGCTTGCCCAAGGCATCGACGGCGACAGTGTATTCCTTCAACCCGTCTGCGGCGCCGGCGAGCGATGCATCCACGAGATATGAAAGGAGATGCCGGAGAACATCGGAACTGCGGAAGGTTTTGCTTTGGAAGATACGCTCGACTTGGGAGCGGGCTGCCTCGACTTCCAGCACCATTATTTGTCTGATCCTGACGGCGGGCGCAAGCCCGTATTCATTCTAGTATGAGTCGGCGTTATTGCTTGCGGTGATAGCTCTTCAATTGTTCGAGTTGTCCCCGGATGGCGCCGTTATCCGGCTCGATTTCGAGCGCTTTTTCGAGCGCCGACATCGCCGATTCGTCGTCCAGGCCGCGGGTGTAGGCGTACGCCATTCGCTCATAGCTGCGCACAGATTTCGGGTAGAACTCAAGATTCAACTGCAGAATGGGGACGGCCAGCGCCGGCTTGACCCGAATCAGCTTCTCGGCCGCGTCGATCAGCGAGTCCTCGCGGAAGTCGTAGCTCTGGCCTCCGTAGTAGCGCCCGCGCAGGTCGCGGTATTGCGCTATTGCGGCATCCGGACCTTTTTCGAAAGCCGTCTTCGCGACGATGTCCGAGAGTTGACCGGGGACGGCCACGCCGCGATGGCAGGTCAGGCACGTCACCTGCGTGGCCTGGCCGGCCGGTTTGCCGGTGGCGGCCTCGATCTTCTCGTTCAGGTCACGGGTGATCGCGATCATGGCACGGGCAATTTCGAAATTCGATGGCGCCCCCGGTTCGGCGCTTTTCGGAGCCGTTCCGCCCGGCGCCGCCCGCTGACCGGCATGGCAGTACTGACACTGGACGCCGAGCGCCCGGGCGACGGACTGCATATCGGGAACGCCGACCTGCTGCGCGGAAGCGGGCCAAACCGCCAATGCCATCGTCGCGAAAAACATTCCTGACCTTGCCATTGGCGCGAGTATACACCTTTATTTTCGAGAGCGTGGTCTGAAGCACGGCGGCTTTTCCGCCGATATTTGGCTCGGAAGGTAATTGCGGCGGGCGGGCTTGCCGGCGGCTCCGGAGCCTGTTCGCCGATGAGGTGTTTTGTTGACCACTCCGCGCTCGTATCCATTTTTCCTGTTCGCATTCATCGCCGCGTTCCTTTTTCTCGGCGTGACGCCGCTCTCGGCGCAGGAAGACCGAATCCGCGGCGTTATCGACGAAAACGACGCCACCGTTCTCAGGGGCAACATCGAGCGGCATGCCGTGGCGCAAAACGATGCGGGACCGCTGGACCCCACGACCATAATCCACGGCGTAAAGCTCGTCTTGGGCCAAACGGCTCGGCAGAGCGCCGATCTCGAACAGCTGATCGAGGACCAGAGGGACCCCTCGTCTCCCGATTATCGGAATTGGTTATCCCCGGAACAATTCGCGGAACGCTTTGGGATGAGCCCGAACGATATCGCCCGGCTTTCGGGATGGCTCGAGGCTCAGGGCTTTGCGATCGAACAGGTGGCCCGCGCCCGCAATTGGATCACCTTCACCGGCAGCGCGGAACGGCTTGCCGCGACCTTTCGTACGGAGTTCCGCCGTTACGAGGTTGACGGCGAAAAACACTTCGCCAACGCTACCAACCCCTCTATTCCCGCGGCGCTGGCGGGGATCGTCGTCGCTCTTCGCGGACTGGACGATTTTCGGCCGAAGCCGTTGAACCGGGGAATCAAGGCCCATCCGGAGATGAACGGACCAAA
>JASHSD010000375.1 GCA_030036985.1 Bryobacteraceae bacterium | reverse complement strand
CCGAGCCGCGCGCGTAAGCAAGCGGTCCGGTAGTCGTTGAGGAGCAGGGTGGCCCCCACAACAATTCGCCCAGTGCCGCTAACCAACCGCGCCCGCGCGACGCCTTCAAACACAGGTCTTTAGCCACGGTAGACCCTGGCGGCAGATCCTGATATATATATAAGCTGTCGAAAGATGCCACAAACCCGCCGGCAACTCCTGAAAACCGCGATTGCGGGGACGGCCGGAATCCTCGCTGGCCCCGGCCTTCGCCTCGCAGCGGCGCAGCAATCCGCCCCCGGAGCGCTTGGTAACGAAAAACTCGCCGATGACCTCTATGTAGTCCGCGTTCCGGGCGAAGCCGCCGTAATCGCGCAAACCAGCGCCAACGGCGTGCTGCTCGTCGACGGCGGATCCGCCGCCGGCTCAGACGCCGTGCTGAAGGCGGTCGCGGCGCTCCCCAATGGCGCCGGGAAAATCAATACGCTTTTCAACACCCACTGGCATCCCGAACAGACCGGCTCCAATGAGAAACTCGGCGCCGCCGGCATCACCATCATTGCTCATGAAAACACCCGGCTGTGGCTGACGGAAAACATCACCTGGCCCTGGAACGGTCAGAAATTCAAGAAGCTGCCCAAGATCGCCCAGCCGAACAAAACGTTCTACGACAAAGGCAGTCTCGACAACGGCGTCCAATACGGCTACATCTCCGACGCGGCGCATACCGACGGCGATCTCTACGTCTATTTCCCGCAGCCGAACGTCCTCGCGGTGGGCAACGCCGCTTACGGACAAGGCTGGCCAGTGGTCGATTGGTGGACCGGCGGTTGGATCGGCGGCATTGTCGGCGGACTGCAGCGTATCAAGCACTTCGCAAACAAAGACACCAGAATCGTCCCGGCGGTCGGCCCCGTGTTGAGCTATGCCGATATCACCGAGCAGATCGACATGTACGGCACGATCTACGATAGCCTGAATCGGATGTTGAACAAGGGGCACAGCCCGTCGGAAGGCGTCGCGGCTAAGCCTGCCAAGGAATACGAAGCCAAAATGGGCAATGCCGACGAATTCATCCGCCGCTCTTTCGAGAGCTTGTGGGCTTATCTGTCTCCCGACGCTTAAAGGACTCCATGAAGACGCTCCTGCATATGAAGGACTCGCTGCCGCTGATCGCCGTCATCGGTCTGGTGGGGATGTTCGCCTTGCCCGCCGCAAGCCAGACTCCGGCTTCTCACCCTGCCGCCACAGGCGAAGCCCAACTGGCCACCTTTAAGTACTGCACCGGCTGCCACAACGACAGACTCAAAATCGGCGGCGCCAGCTTCGATGGCGTGACCGCCGCAAGCATCGCCAAAAATCCCGAGTTGTTCGAAAAGGCCGTGCGCAAGCTGCGCGGCCGCGTCATGCCGCCTCCGGGCGCCAAACAGCCCGACGGTAAAACGGTCGACGCGCTGGTCTCGTATCTCGAAGACTCCCTCGACAAAATTCCCGAACAGGCGCACATCACCGATCAACTCGTGCTGCAGCGGTTGAATCGCAAGGAATACCAGAATGCGGTCCACGACCTCCTTCTGGTCGATATCAACGCCGCCGACATGCTTCCGCCGGACGATATTGACGATGGCTACGACAACATCGCCTCCGCCCTCCAGGTCTCGCCATCTTTCATTGAGCAATACGTGCTGGCCGCGCACAACGTCGCGCAGTTGGCGATGGGCAAAGCCGATTCCCGCCCGCAGGGCTGGACCTTCCACGCCGGCCCCGGCAATCAGCTCACGCACGTTCCCGGACTGCCGCTCGGCACGCGCGGCGGCATTCTCGCCAAAGTGGATCTCCCGGCCGACGGCGAGTACCACATCAATATCGCCGACATGGCCACCCATATCTGGGGCAACGGCATGGAGTACGAGAATCCGCTGGTCGTCACCATCGACGACAAGATCGTCTACACCGCGACCATCGGCGGCGAAGCGGACATGAAGTTTTACGACCAGATCCAGAGCGGCGGCATGGACCGGGTCAATGCCCGGCTGAAGAACATCAAGTTCCAGGCCACGGCCGGCCCGCACCGCATCGGGGTCACCTTCCGTCGGCAGAGCTTCGCCCAGTCCGACGATCAACTGCAGATGTTTTCGCTCGGCGGCGGTCAGGATCGTTCCTATCGCGTAAGTTCATTCCAGCTTCTGGGCCCCTTCAATGCGAAAGGCATCGGTTCCACGCCCAGCCGCGACCGCATCCTCATCTGCGATCCGGCGAAGGATAAATCGAAAACGCCCGAAGCCTGCGCGAAGGAGATTTTCGCGAACCTCGCGAAGCGCGCCTATCGCCGTCCTGTGACCAGCGCCGACGTTGACGAGCTGATGCAGTACTACACCGAAGGCGTCAAGGCAGGCGGTTTCGACAGCGGCATTCGTGAAGGCGTGACCGGCATGCTGGCCAGCCCGTTCTTCCTGTATCGCAGCGAACGCGTCCCCGTGGGCATGAAACCGGGCGACAAGTACGCGATCACCGATCTCGAGCTCGCCACCAAACTTTCCTTCTTCCTCTGGAACTCGCTTCCCGACGAGCAACTGCTCGACGTAGCCGCCCGCAATAAACTCAGCGACCCGGCTACGCTTCACAAGCAGGTGCTGCGCATGCTGGCCGACCCCCGGTCGATGACCCTGGCCAGCGACTTCGTCTTTCAGTGGCTGAACATGTCGAAGCTCGACGAGATCGTTCCCAACCGCGACGTCTTCCCCTACTCCTCCGGCAGCCTCGACCCTCGTCAGGATTTCCGCACCGAGCTCAGGCTTTTCGCCGACAGCATCTTCCGCGAAGACCGCAGCGTGGTGGATCTGCTCAGCTCAAAGGAGACGTTCCTGAACGAGCGCCTGGCTCTGCAGTACGGCATTAACGATGTGAAGGGCGACGATTTCCGCAAGGTGGAACTTAAGAATTCCGTGCGCTGGGGCCTGCTCGGCAAAGGCGCTGTGCTGATGTCCGCCGCATATCCGAACCGCACGTCTCCCGTTCTGCGCGGGAAATTCGTCCTCACCTACATCGAAGGCGTTCCGCCGGCCAACCCGCCGCCGAACGTTCCGACCCTCAACGATAAGGACATCGGCACCACCAAGGCGCAAACCATGCGCGAATTGATGGCCGAACACCGAAAGAGCCCGACCTGCTCCGCGTGCCATTCGATCATGGACCCGCTCGGCTTCGCGCTCGAAAACTTCGACGCCGTGGGCATGTGGCGGGACAAGGATCGCTTCGCCGGAACCGCCATCGATTCCGCCGGCGTGCTGCCCGACGGCACCAAGATCAACGGACCCGACGATCTTCGCAACGCGCTGCTGCGCCGTCCCGATCAGTTCGTGCAGACGTTCGTCGAGAACCTGCTGACGTATGCGATGGGCCGCGTGAGCGACTATTACGACATGCCGACCGTCCGCCGCATCGTGCGCCAGACGGCGGCGAAAAACTATAGATTTTCGGCCATTGTGGAGGCCATTGTCATGAGCGATCAGTTCAGAATGCGGCGCGTTCCACAACCGCCCGCGAGCAAGCCGGTATTAAGTGCGAGTAAGTAGATTGGTAAAGGAGACCACATCATGTTCATATTCAAAAAGCACGTTGACCGCCGCGCAGTCCTGAAAGGAGTGGGAGCCGCCATCGGTCTTCCTTTGCTCGACGCCATGATTCCCGCCAACACGGCGTTTGCGGCGACCACCGCCGGAAAGACGGTGAAGCGCTTTGCCTTTGTGACCTTCCCGCACGGGGCGATTATGGGCCGCTGGTCTCCCAATGAAACCGGCACGAACTACACTATGTCGCCGGTCCTGAAGCCTCTCGAACCCTTCCGCGAGCACCTCACCATCGTCTCCGGTCTGCGCAACAAACCGGCCGAAACCCCGGAACCCCACGCCTACATCGAACAGGGCTGGCTCACCGCCGTGAAGCCTTGGGATTTCGGCAAGGCCGATAAGGATGCCGGCGTCAGCGCCGATCAGATCGCCGTCCGCTACGTCGGCCAGGACACCCGTCTGCCGTCGCTCGAAATGTCCGTCGGTCAGGGCAGCGCCCGCCTCGCATGGCGCACGCCGACCCAGCCTCTGCCGCAGGAAAGCAATCCGCGCGCGGTCTTCCAGAAACTCTTCGGAGAGGGCGACACCGATCAGGAGCGCGCCCAGATTCTGCGCGAAACCGGCAGCATTCTGGATAAGGTGCAGGGAGAGGCGAAACGCCTGAACGCGAGCGTCGGCGCGAGCGACCGCAATCTTGTCAGCGATTATCTCGATTCCGTGCGCGAAATCGAACGCCGCGTTCAGATGGCCGAGAAGGATTCCAACAGCGAACTCGCGGTTCCGGATGCGCCGATCGGCACGCCGAACGACATCACCGAGTACTTCAAGCTCATGTTCGACCTGATGGCGCTGGCTTTCCAAGCCGACATCACGCGCGTCATGACCATCTCGATGGATCACGAAGCCAGCATGCGCACTTACACCAATCTCGGCATCGCGGAGGGTTTCCATCCGCTGTCCCACCACGGCAACAATCCCGAGAAGATGGACAAGCTGGTGAAGATCGAGACGTACCACACGCTCGAATTCGCCGAATTCGTCAAGAAGCTGGCAACGACGAAGGAAGCCGACGGCACCATTCTCGATCATTCGACGATTCTCTTCGGCAGCGACATGAGCAACAGCGACAAGCACAACAACGATCCGCTCCCGAGCGCGGTCTTGGGACATGCGAACGGAAAGATCAAGGGCGGCCAGCACCTGAAGTATCCGCAGGATTCGCGTCACGGCGACCTGCTCCTGACGCTGCTGCAGCGCAACGAGATCCCGGTGAAATCCATCGGCGACGGCGTTCAAGCCCTTTCGGAGGTATAAAGTGGCCCAGACACTCGCGCCTGCCGCGCCCCGGCTCATCGGGGCGCTGGCAGTCCTGCTCATATCCGCATCCGCACTCCCGGCGGCCGACAACACCACGTTGTTGGCCGCGGCGGAAGCGGGCGACCACGCCACCGCGCTGCGTCTCGCGAGTGTCAAGGGCGCGGACGTAAACGCCGCCCGTCCCGACGGCACCACGGCCATCATGTACGCCGCAGCCAACGACGATCTCCCGCTGGTCCAGGCGCTGATCAAAGCCGGCGCGAACGTAAAACTCTCGAACCAACTCGGCACGTCGGCCATCACCGAAGCCTCGATCATCGGCTCGACCCCGGTGATCGCGGCTTTACTCAAAGCCGGCGCCGATCCCAATTACCGCAATCTGAACGGCGAAACCCCGCTGATGGCCGCCGCCCGCAGCGGCCGCGTGGACGCCGCCAAAGTGCTTCTCGCCGCGGGAGCCGACATCAACGCCAAGGAAAACTGGGGCGGCCAATCCGCCATCATGTGGGCCTCCGCACTGTGCCAGGGCGACATGGTGAAGTTCCTCGCCTCGAAGGACGCCAACCTCAACGACCACGGCAAAGTCGATCAGTGGGAGCGCAAAGTCATTCAGGAACCGCGTCCCAAGGACATGAACAAGGGTGGCTTCACCCCGCTCCACTACGCCGCGCGTGAAGGCTGCGAGTCCTGCGTGCGCAACCTGCTGGCCGCCGGCGCCGATCCCGATTCCGAAGATCCCGACCGCGAGACCCCGCTGCTTCTCGCCCTCGAGAACATGCATTTCGACACCGCCGCCGTGCTGATTCAGGGCGTTAACGGCAACGCCGCCGACCTCAACAAGTGGGATCTCTTCGGCCGCTCGCCCATCTACATGGCCGCCGACGTCAGCACCCTGCCGATGAAAGGCAACGGCGCCGTGGCCGTGCTCCCGAGTCCGGACAAGCTCAGCGCCGTCGATGTCGCCCGCATGATGCTCGAAAAGGGCGCCGATCCGAACATTCAGCTGAAGCGCCGTCCGCCGTATCGCGACGTTCCGCAGGACCGCGGCGGCGACACCATGCTCGCCCAGGGCGCCACGCCGCTGTTGCGCGCGGCGCGCGGCGGCGACGACAAATTCACCGCGCTGCTGCTCCAATATCACGCGCTGGTCGATCTGCCCGAAAAGGATGGCATCACCCCGCTGATGGCCGCCGCAGGCGTCGACTACGGCACGCGCGTCACCCGCGGACGCAACCGCACCGATGAGGGCGTGCTTGCCACGATGGCTCTGCTGATCAAGGCCGGCGCGAACGTGAACGCCCGCGACATCGTCGACCGCAATGCCTTTGGCCGCGGCGGACGTGGTGGTGGGGGCGGACGTGGTGGTGCGGGCGCCGGTCGAGGCGGCGGCAGAGGCGCTCCTCCGGTAGGTTCCGGGGGCGCCGCCGGTTTCGCGGCGGGCGATAGCGCTTCCGCGCGGATCGCTCAGAGCTTCCGCCGCGGCAGCCAGATGCCGAGCGCGGACGCCATCCCCAACGAGACCGCTCTGCACGGCGCGGCGCAACACGGCTTCGACAAATTCATCGAATTCCTCGTCGCCAACGGCGCCGACCTGACCATCAAGGACGCGAACGGCCGCACACCGCTTGACACCGCCCGCGGCGCCGGCGGAACCCGCGGCGGCGCGGATGCTTATCCAAAAACCGTGGCCCTGCTGGAGTCGCTGATGAAGGCGAAGGGCATCCCGGTCCCGGAAGCCCCGGCCAAAAAAGAGTCCTTGAGGAACTAACCAATTTTTTGTGGGGTCAGGCCTTCGGGCCTGCGGCCGGGCTTCTGCCCGGCCCGAGACTGATCGAAACCGCTATCTGGAATGCCGACGGCATTGTGGCACAGGCGCTCGCGCCTGCCGGGCCGGGACTCATCCTGGCCCTTGCACTTTTCCGCACGCCTGCAAAATAAAAACAAATGCCCCGGGAATCCGTCGAACAGCGGCACCGCAATTACTTCATCGCCGGAACGCGGATTTCGCTCGACTCCGTCGTCTACGCATTCCGTCGCGGCGAATCGCCTGAGACAATCTGCCTGAATTTCGAGCTGCTTCGGCTCGAAGAGGTCTACGGCGCCATCGCATACTATCTCTCAAACCAGTCCGAAATCGACGCTTACCTGATGCGGCAAAGCGCCAAATGGGCGGAAGAGAAGCGCACTGCCGAACCGCTGCCCGCCGAGCTCCACGAAAGACTGACGCGAGCCCGGATCCCGAGACTGGACATACGGCCCTGATCGTCAATCAACCACAAGCTTGACCGGCTTGCCGAGACGGCTGAGCATTTCCACCAGCGTATCGATCGTGAACTTGGCCGTCTTCTTGTTCACCACATCGGATACACGCGGTCGCGAGACCATCAGAATCTCGGCGGCCTCGGCTTGTTTGAGGTGGTGCTTTGCAATCCAGGCAGCCAGTTCTTCCATCAATTGCCGCTTCAGCAACCGCGCGTCTTCGATCTGTTTGCGCGACGCGGCCTGAAGACGTTTGGCCTCGTCCGGGTCAAAACCCAGTTCCAGGAAGAGGTTTGCTCCCGGTTTCGTTACATGCCGTATTTCCGTGTCGATCTTCATTTCTTTGCCCTCCTCGCGGCGACCATGGCGCGATAGCGCGTCTCGGCAACACCCTTATCGTGCTTGCTCGTCGCCTGCGTCTTCTTCTGGAAGCAATGCAGGACGTACACAGCTTCTTCGAATCTCGCGACGTAAATCACCCGGTAGATCCCGCTCGCATCCCGGATCCGAATCTCTCTCGTGCCTGCGCCCAAATCGTCGAAAGGCTTCCAGTCGGTCGGCTCAAGCCCGGCTTGAACTTTGCCAAACTGGAAGCCGGCTTCCTTTCGGGCCTCTCTCGGGAACGCCAGCAGATCGTCGTAGGCGGACCCTACCCGGCGGATCGGTTTTTCGTCGCCCATGCAACCCGCATGTACAAAATTTTATACGTGCCTGTCGCGCAGGTCAAGGAGTCCGGAGATTGCGCGGCTTCGTTCCCGTCGGACGTGATCGCGCAGCTCATCGACGACGGAAGTTGCAACAGGCTGGTCCGTCCGGAGCACCGGCACGCCCCGTTCGTACTCCAATCGGGCGGACGGCGCCGCAACGGACTGCCCGCTTACCTCCTCCGCCTGAGAGACGATCAGATCGCTAAGAAACTCGTCGAGCGAAAGCCCCCTCGCCTGAGCTTCTCCCTGGAAGACCCGTTCGACGTCGGGAGGCAGGCTCAACGTAACGGTCATCGAATTCCCCTATGCCTGTAGGGTAGCCCTTCAGACCTGATACACCTTCAAAACCTCGTCCCCATAATGATTAATCACCTTCACCGCAATCCTCCCCGTCTCCGGCCGCGCGAACGGACGGCTCACCGTCTGATACAAACTCGCCCACGCCGCCTCGTCCACATCCGCCTTCAAAGCCTTCTTTAACCGCTCGTACGGCTGATCCGCGCCCGTGAAATACGCATGCCGCACAAAGAAGCTTTCGCCGTTATAGCTCGTATCGATGAACCAGCACGCCACCTGATCCGTCGAATGGCTTCGAATCTCCTGCCTCGTCGGATCGTAGACGTCCAGCCCCCGCAGTTCCACCTGAATCCGCTTGTCCGGTAAAGTCGTCACGTCGAGATCCGGCTCCCCGAACACCATGAACAAATTCGCCGCCCCGGTCTTCTTGAGCAGTCCGTCGCCCATCAGCATGTCCGGATTCATGCGCGGCGTCAGCACCGTCAGCCTCCCGTACCGCCGCGTCTCCTCCGCCGCATGAGGATCCAGCGCGAAGCCGCAAACGATCAGCAGATCGAATCCCACGCCCCGCACCGCTTCCTTCGCCGCCTCCTTCACCAGATCCGGCCCCACCGTCCCGTACTGCGGACCGATCGTCACCGCCACGCGCTGCGTCTTGCCCTCCGCCGTCCGATACTCTCCCGCCGCCTGAATCCATTCGCCCGCATACGGCTCCAGCCGATCGAACACCAGCCGCTCCTGCTTCACCGTATTCTGCACGCCCGACTTCCGCAGATAATCCAGAATCCGCGTGACAAAATCCCCCTCCGCTTCCCGCGCGCCTTCGGCCTCATTCGCCGGACGCTCCTCATCCGCCTTCAGCACCCGATGCGGCGACAGGCTCTCGACCGTGAACGGGCCGCTGACCCGCACTCGTTTCGAGTCTTCGTAAGGCTGATCGTAGAGGAACTCCGTCTCCGCCCGTCGCGCGATGGACGCATCGATCTCCTTCTGCCGCGCCAGCCGCAGCTTCCACCATTCGGCATGCAGAGCCGCTGCCGCCTTGGACCATTTTGCGTCCGCTTCGCGCGGAACCTCCCACTCCCGCCACTTCTGCTTCAGCGCCGCGTTGAGCTTTTCGAGGAGAGGCGAGAGCTGGGATTCGTATTTCGCGTGAATTGCATCGATCTCGTCGTTGTTCGCGATCGACTTCAGCGTGATGTGCGGGACGCGCTTGTAAACGAATCCCTTCTTTACGTCGTTCTGCGGATTCGAAGCCGTTGGCGGCGAGCCCACCAGTTCGGCTTCCTTCCTGACACCTTCAGCGGAGTCCGACAGCAGGTAGTACGGGTACCGCGCGGACATCAGCCGCGTGCGCGCCAGAGCAAGCGCGACACGGGATGTGTCAGTGGTGATCCATCGGCGACCCCACTGTTCGGCAACATACGCGGTTGTTCCCGATCCGCACGTGGGATCGAACACTAGGTCGCCGGGATCAGAGCACATGAGCATACAGCGCTCAACGATCTTCGTGCTCGTCTGAACCACGTATACCGGATCGACTGCCCCGCCGAGGTCTGACCAGATATTTGTTAGCGGGACGCCCCGAAAGTCATCCAGGAAACGAACGTAACCCAACGTGGACCCAGTCTTGGCCACACGCCGGGCCCGGATCAATCGCTCCATGCCGGGCGGGTGAGTCGACCACTCCCCTCGCGTCGGCAGGTACGGCGTGCCCTCGAACTCGACAGGATAGAACCCAGTCCTCGCTTCTCTGATCCTCTGAGAAGTCAAAACTGTGTATCGATGCAGGCCTGCGCCCGCCGAGTCACGGCCTGTGATCCGTCTTCGGACTCCGTCGGGTTGCTCAATGAACTGATACAGAGGCGCATCTGCTAGATCTTCGCGCTGAAAGGTCAGTGATCGATACTTCGCCAAGTCAACGTCGCGCGCATACCAGATCAAGTAATCCGATGTGCCTGGCAAAAACTCTCCGGTAGTCCCCCCGGTCTTACGCAATGTGATGACGCTGATAAAGTTTTCGGCCCCGAACGCCTCATCAAGGAGGCTCCTTACAAGGTGCATGTTCTCGTCGCCGATCTGCACAAAGATGCTGCCACTCTCCGTGAGCAGATCGCGCGCAAGCAGCAGCCGGTCCCGAAGATAGCTCAGATAAGAATGAATACCCAATTCCCAGGTATCCCGAAACGCGCGTATCTGCTCCGGTTGCCGGGAAACATCGTTCAGCTTCCCGTCCTTCACATCCCGCTTGCGCGTACTGACCTGCCAATTGCTCCCGAACTTGATCCCATAAGGAGGGTCCATATAAATCATCTGGACCTTCTCCTTCAACCCCTCCTTCTCCGCCAGAGACGCCATCACCAGCAGCGAATCCCCCAGAATCATCCGGTTCGACCACTTCTGTCCGTGGTTATAAAAATTGACGTAATCCTCGAACTTGATTCCGTTGAAATCCGCGAACAGATCCGCCTGCGGTTCCACCGTCTTCGCCGAACTCGCCCGCAAATCCTCCACAATCGCCAGCGGATGAATCTTCTCCTGGATGTAGATCGGCGCCACGTCCACCGCGAGATCGGCCGTGTCCTGCTCGTCCTTACCCTTCCACACCAGTTGCGGATCGAGCGACGGATCGCGCGGATACAGCTGCTTCCGCGGCGACCGTTCCTCGTCCGCCACGAAATCCCGCAATTCTTCCGTCGGGATGTTCGTTCTCTGGTCCTTATGCTTCGTCGCCGTGACTTTGCTCGCCATGCGCTACGCCGTCCCCAGAAAATTCGTAATCTCGGTCTTCGCGTTCCACGGGTCCCGCAGTTCCAGGAACGCCCACTGCCCGAACCGCCCGTCGTTGTTGATCGCCGGCATCCACAGATTCCGCGCCGTCGAAACCTTCGCCTCCTTGTCCGGCTTCTTCTCTCCGGTCACTTCGAGAATCAGACGTAAATCCCCGAACCGAGCCACGAAATCCGGCACATACTTCTT
>JASHSD010000374.1 GCA_030036985.1 Bryobacteraceae bacterium | reverse complement strand
ACCGAGATGTCAACGCCACTTTCGAGGATGTCGCCGAAATTTCCGGCCTGTCGATGGACCGCGCCGGGCCAGCTTCAAGGACCTTCCGCGCCACAGAGACCACCCCCGCCCAGAGCTCGATGACAAGCCCTTCGACGATTTCCCTCAGAAGCCGGATAACGACGCGCATTTCCCTCCATGAGCCTGGCGGGCCTAGCGTGCCATCGGGAGAGAGGAGCCACGTGAGCACGAAAGCCCACCGAGCGGCGCGAATGGAGTCTTTCTCATGCCAGAACCACTCAGGAGCGAATCTACGCATATCGCGACGGCCGTACGAAGCCTTGAATGCATCGAGCCATTCCGTTGAGGGGGGACTGTCGGGAGGACTACTGTCGGGAGAACCGTCTTCGCCGGCAGCCGCGGCGCCATAGCGAATGGAGGCAGTGCCCGAAAGACAGCCCGGAGTCTCGAACATATCGATCCGGGTGACATCTAACCCACACGCGATGGCGCACACGGCATGCCCCGCTTCATGAATGGCAACGTGCACGAGTGCGATTTTGCTTGAGCCGATCCGCGCGGCCACGGGCCCCCCAAGCGAAACCAACAGTCTCTTCACCAGCTCCAGGACGAAGCTCCAATGCGGATCGATTGGCTCCATTACGGCTTCTCCTTCGCGCCTGGAACTCGCGGCCTGAACGTCACAGCTTCGAAATCCCGGATCTCCGAATTGAGATCATCAATTTCGTGACGATGGCGCACCACGGGCGCCAGAGCGCGAACGAGGATCCAGCTTTGGTCGGTAATCTGGCTCGACTCCCACGCGATACGCACCTGCCAGGGATGGCCCGCGATCTTGAAGCCGCGGCCCTCCGCGACGGAGACGCACTGCGCAAGCCAATCCATTACCGCCTCTGCAGGGGGGCAGAGGGAGCGATGAAGGAGAACGGCGCGCACGATGTCATCGGCGGTCGTCGCATCCTCCAGATCGACAGAGCTGGCGCGCGAGATTTCCCGTTCCCCGATCTCTCTCGCCTTTCCCTGAAGCGCGACTCTTCGGGCCGTCAACTGGGCAGACCTCGGTGGGGGCTGCATGCCCGGCTCGCAGTACAGAATGGCCTCTGTATAGGCGATCCCCTCAAGTTCGCTGAGCGTACCGAGAGCCTTTGCCGCAGCTTTGCGGATTTTCTCGACTTCCCTTTCGACGGCCGCGGCCTCGACCCTTAACGCATTCGCGTCCACCGATGCCAGCCCGTTGAGGATCGTTATGCGTCGAGTCGCCAGCGCCTCCTTCGCGTGCTCCAGTATCGAGATTCTCGATCTCAGATCTGAAACAACGCGGAACGCGCTCGCAATGTCCGCTCCGTCGATACAAGCATCGGCGGCTGTGATTTCCGCCAGCGCCAGATCGGTCCGCGCGCGCCTCAGGTCGGCCGCGATGGAAATAGCCCTGTCGGCTAATTGCTCAAGTGCAGTGCCTTCGTTTTTTGCCATCTTTGTGTTCTCCTTTTTTCCCTGCTAAGACTTTCCCCAACGGCCAGGCAACCAGCCGCGTTTTTTCTTTTTCTCCGGCCATGCGACGAAACCGGACGCAGCTCCGAGGCCGAAATCACCAGACTGCGTACGCGAGCGAAAGGCGCGCAGCAGCTCAGCGCGCGACTCCAGCCTTCGAAGGCCTCGCGCGGGGCTGAAGAATGCGACCACACGGTCAATGAAGTTCATAGGCTTCTTCCCTCCCTGCGGCGTTTGCGGACGCCTGCAAAAACGGCTGTGGAAGCCGGGTTTCCGGGTTTCCACCTATCAGCCGTCGAGCCAAAATCGCGTATAGGCTCGCCGAAAGCCGCGCCGGCTTTCGCGCCATCAGATTTGGTCAGCGGCCGTTGGAGCGCTACGCGGTGCGGCTGGAAGAGCGGTCCAATGCGACTTCAGACCCAAAGCTCCGCGCGAACCGGAAACGCCGGAAACCCCAAATCAAAGCGCGAAAATGGGCACCGTGCGCAACCGGGACACCCGCGATTTGGAGGGTCTCAAGACAGGACCCGCGATTTTCGAGCGCCCACACATCGGCCACGCCCATCCTTTGGTGGCCCTCTATTTTCGGCATTTCGCGGGTTTTTCCTCTGGCGGCCGGCGGCTGGATTTCGGCGTCATGTTCTTTTGTTTTCAGCGATCTTAGGTCTGCCTTTACCGCCGCTCCGGCATGTGCAGCTCCTGCCCGCGTCCGCCGCATCCCTCGCACGGCTGCTTGAGCAACTCGAAGCGCCTGCAGTTCACAGCTCCCTCACGTCCGGAAGCCGTTGCCGGTCACGCCAGCGGTGAACGAGCTTGCGACCATTGGGCGGTACAACAAAGTCCCTGAGCACCTGCATCTCGACCGAACCCGGCCATGCGTTGCTCTTGACCTGCACCAGCACGATGTCCCTCGACCCGATGCCGATGATGTCGAACGCCCCCAACGACGCAGCGCTCCGGCTGCAGGCGTATCCCGCGGCTTCCAGCAGTTGCATACTGCGGCGCTCGTTCCGGTTGCCTTTGGCCTTGCTATTCATGCCGCCGCTCCCTCCAGCCGCTCGATCACCAGCCGCGCCCATCGGCACGGAAAGGCCGTCTCGCCACCGTGCGCCTCCGGTTTCGCCAGAATCTCTTTGGCCGTCTCTAAATTCCGCTTGTCCCACATATCGAGCCTGGCGATTGGCGATTCGCCGCCGGTGAATTTCAGTCGTTGCTGTTTCATTCAAACCCCTCGGGTTCTCGGGTCCAGTTCGCCGGTGCTCGCCGTCGCCACTCCCTACGGGAGTGTGGCGAACTGGCGAACTGGCACAAAATCGCTAGTTCGCCGCAGTTCGCCGGATGCTATGGCGAACTGGCGAACTCAATAAGATCAGTACTTTGCAGCCAAAGATCAGATTCAGTTCGCCGTTCAGATTCAGTTCGCCGGCGAACTGGCGAACTGGCGAACTAAAAATAGCCCTTCGGCGAACTGAAAATCTACTCAAAACCGCCCCTCACCCAGAGGTAGCGTTTCGCGTTGTGGCTGGCCGTCCGACACTCGATTGACCCGTCCAAAACGCCATCGTTAAGGAACTCGCGAACCCTTGCGCGCGCAATCCCTTCGGCGAAGGCTTTGGCCTCGAAGTCCGCGCCGGTCGATCCTGGATTCAGGCGCAATAGATCCCTGAACTGATCGGTAACCGTTCTCGCCGGTGCGTGTCGATCCTCATCACGAATGAATCTCCCAAGGGCATACGCATATACAAGCTCGCCGGTGAATCCGTGACGCGATTTAAAGCAGCGCAAGCGAAGCCTGTCCAGCCGCATGTCGCCGCTCGAATTGGTGACGTGGAAGCCCACATCCAAACTGGCCTTGAAGTCCGAGCTGCCGCGATAATCGCGAGCCGTCTCGCTTTTTCCGTCATGGTGAATCACGATCACGGTGGCGCCAATATCAGCCAAGCGGCGAAGCTGATGGGTAAACCGGCGCATTTCACCGGCATCGTTCTCGTCACCGTTGAGAAAAGCCGCGAGCGAATCGACTATGACGAGTGGCCTCGGCTCACACGCGCGTATCCACTTCATGACATGACTCGACCCCGGATCGGGTGCGTCCTGACCGCACCATCCGCCAGCCCACCGCAGAAGCGGACCATCGTCGAGACCGAGCCGGAGCATGCGGTCCATTGCCACAGGTCGCGGGCGACTCGCGATCCAGTATGAGCACTGGGCGCCCGGTTGCGATCACATCGCGCGCCCACGCCGTTGCCAGAGTGCTCTTGCCGCTTCCGGAGTCGCCCGTGAGGGCAACGACGGCGCCTTCCGGCAGTTCCGGCTCGATCAGATATCGGATATCGGCTTGAGCTTCGCCAACTGCCGGCAAATCCTCAATCAGGCCCGCGCGGCGTGATAAGCCGGAACCGAGTTCCTCTGCCTGCTCGCTGAGATCGGCGAGAATTGCGGCTGGGTCATCCTCAGCGGCGAGCGCGCGATTCATGGCATACTGGGCCGTGAAGGCAATCCGACGAAGGACGCCCTTTTCCCGGATGATCGCGAAGTAACTCCCGAGGTTCGAAATGCGCGGCAGGCCGTCGTCGAGCGAAATCAGGTAGCTCAAGCCGTCGACCGATTCGAGCTCGTTGTACCGCAGCAACTCGTTGGCGATCGTCACGCGGTCGATGTGTTCACCGCGCTCATGCAGCTCCATCATGCGCGCGAAGATGCGGCGATGCTTCTCCAGCATGAAGTCATCCCGCCGGATGGACTCGGCAACCTCCAAGAAGCGCGAATCGTCGAGCAAGATCGAACCGAGAACGAATCGCTCCGCGTCGAGGTTCGCGGGAAGTCCCCTTATCAGGGCTTCGTCCGGCCTGATCGGGCTGACTTTCGGCCGCCGCAAGCGCGATCGATCAGGCACGTACACTGGCCCGTCGCGCCAGATCCGAACCGCCGGAAGGGCAGTTATCCAGGTACTCGTGCACGTCCGAGAGCCGATACCTGACCAGCGCGCCGAGCTTTATCCACCGAGGGCCAGTGCCGTTGACGCGCCATTTCCGCAACGCGGCGACACTGACGCCGAGGTACTTGGCCAACTCGGCGTCGGAAAGGAGCGCCGGCGCAAGCGCAGTGACAGGAGCAGGCATTCGCATCACCCCTGTTGTGACGGCTGAACCTGTTCAGGTTCATTCTTTCCGGCCAACCACGTCTTCAGCCACTCGCTATCGATTCGATGGCGGGTCCTGATCCGAACGGTGGGAACATCTCCATTCCGCACCATCGCCCTTGCGGTTGGGCCAGATATGCCGACTATCCGCGCGAATTCCGGAATTGATATCAGTCGCTTACTCATAAAAACCTCGGAT
The DNA here is from genome assembly GCA_030036985.1 of Bryobacteraceae bacterium. Lineage (GTDB taxonomy): Bacteria > Acidobacteriota > Terriglobia > Bryobacterales > Bryobacteraceae > BOG-234. The sequence continues at coordinate 3,296 of JASHSD010000374.1, read as the reverse complement.
TACACTCAGCGTCGGGTTTCGACGCGATCCCTAAAATGCCGCTTAGGTTTTGTTATTGGATGTTTTTGGGCGTGCGTTCGCTAAGAAGGGGCAACGCTACACGCGTATTTTTACCCGGCGCGGACCGGGTACTACTATTCTGCCACGTTACTCTCCACCCGGCGGCCGTGTCAACAATTATTTCACAAAATGTTGTAATTTTTAGTGGATCTTGGCGTCCCTTGCGCTTGACTTTTCGTACACTTCTGTGCGAGACTTAATTCAGTGAAGGGTTCGGAATTCAAGCGCAAGGTCGAGAAGCTGGCGAAGGCCAGGGGTCTCTCGGTTAGCTGGGAGCCGGCCCACGGCAAAGGCAGCCACGGTCGCCTGACCCTCGGCGCTAAGTACACAACGCTGAAGGACCGGAAAAAGGAGATCGGCAGAGGCCTGCTGAGTGAAATGTGCAAGCAACTGGGCATAACGCCCGAGGATATTCAGAATGCTTGAAATGCGCTATCCCGCGATTATCAGTCGCGATCACGAAGGAAAGGATTACGTGGTCACGTTCCCCGATCTTGAGGGAGCGGTCACCGGCGGCCGAACGTTCGACGAAGCCTGCGATGAAGCTGCCGACTGCCTCGCATCATGGCTTGCCTTCGCGCTCGCGCAGCGCAAGCCGATTCCCGCGCCGTCGGGACCCACAAAGCACCGGGGGAAGAAACGGGAATCGATTCCGGTTCCGTTCTGGATCGCTCCCAAGATCGCGCTCTACCAGGCGATGACCGAGCAGGGTCTTTCCAATTCCGATCTGGCTCGGAAGCTCGGCGTGAGCGAAACTGTGGTGCGCAGAATGCTCGATCCGGACCACGCGACGAAACCGGCGAAGATCGAGGGCGCGCTGCGGGCCGTCGGTAGGCGCTTATACTTGGTTTCCGCGGCGTAGCACAGGCGTCGGGGCATTGGCGGAAAAAGTTGGCAGGGCGCGCGAAGTCTCGCTTCATCCCGCGCCGCAGCGCGTGCCGATTCCACTTTTCATTTGCTCTGGTCCAAAACATTTTACCAACTTCATGACTGTGCCCGATTTTGTGCCCAGGCTATGCACGGAACCGCTGTTACCGGCTATTATGCTGCATGACTATAAGCGCTTTATTTCTTGGCGATTACCCTGTGAGTATCAACCTGTAACAGCCCATCGCAAAGTGGCAAATACTGACTCTTAATCAGTAGGTTGTAGGTTCGATTCCTACCGCGCTCACCAAAATTTTCAAGCACTTACCGAAACAGACTCCCTCCCGATATCGATTCTTGTCAGCGGCGGAACGCGGAATTTGGCCGCTTCCGAGGTATTTTTCGATTTGCCGGCAATCTCGTCCAGCAGAGTGCTCGCAAGTGCCTGATTGTCAGGAGGCTGCGGGCGCGTCGTTTCGCGGCTGAGCGCAGAAAAACGGTCGGTCGCGTTTTCATCGTGCGGTCGAGTCTCGTGAGCGCCGGATCGTGAGCTTGTCCCCCCTCACTATCGTGCGTTGGCGGGCGCGGCGTCGCGCCTGCGCAATCCTCTGCGCCAACGCAAAGAGAAAACGACCAGGGCAAATCCGAGCAGCAGGGAAGTCGGCGGGTCAGGAGCCGCTGAGCCCTGATCTGATTCGGTTTGATAAGTCAAATTATCGATCGCGAACATGCTGTCTGTGGAATCGGAGCCGGGAAAAGTCAGCACCGCCTCCGAGACCGCGGGCCCGGAATACTCGAATCCGCCCTCTGTGATTGGAGAGTCGTCCGGCAGCGTCCACTCATAGCTTCCCCCGGAAACCAGTTCACCCGCTGAGTCATACAAAGCTACGCTGGCCGGACACCCTGGCATCGAACCGCTATATGTTACCGGCGTTATCGGACATTCCGAGGTATCCGGAGAGGCGCCTACGACCACGTCGAAATCGAGAACGCTGGTGGCGGTGGAAAAGCCGAACGTCAGAGAAACACCGGGTGCCAGGGGACCCGAGAGGACCGGGTCGCTCAAGAGCGACAGATCCAGCCCGTCTGCTCCCGTGCCGATCGTATCTCCGAAACAGAGACTGTTTCCACCCAGGGAAGTACATCCACTGTCATCGCCTCCGAGGAGCGTGTATTCCACGCCCCAAAGGGAGAAATTGTTCTCAGCGGTCATGGCTGCCGGCGCGACTCCGGTCTCACCCTGTGGTGTGGGCTGGGATGGATCGAAGGTAACGGTGATCGTGGACGCGCCGATCGAACCGGCTGCCATGATGGTGAGTGCGAATGCGGCCAGTCGCATTTTTGTCTTCCTGCAAATCCGCGGGAATTCCGGCTTATTTTGATATTTCATTTGCTATCGTCACTTTGTTGCTGACCACGGTCGAGCCGTCCGGCATGGGGACCTTCAGGGACACGGGGACCTCGGGTGTGCTCAGACCGTCAGGCAGAATCACGTTGATCCGGTAAATGCCCGCCCGGTCGGGGATCGGCGTGATCGACTTCGGTGTGATCTCGATTTCGCCCATCATCACAGTTAATGCCGGTGCGCCCTCGATTCCTGTTGCATAGATGCTGAGTTCATCTCCGGCCATTGCAGTTTGCGAACTATGGAGATGATCGGGAATCATGGCCAGAGTGTCGGTTCCCGCATGTACGATGGCTCCCTGTCCCCGCCCGGACCCGTCGAGCGAAAAGATCCCGGGCGCCAGCGTCCGCGCCACAGTTCTGACTGGGCGGGCGTCCGCCGCGGGTGTCCGGAGTGCGATCTCGAGACTGACGCCTGCCGCGGCGGCCGGGCAGAGGAAGTCAACTTCGGACGGTGAGGCGGAAACCAGCGGCACCGCGACGCCGTTCACTTTCACCACCGTGCCCGCCGATTGAGAAGAATTGCCGCCGGTATCCTGAACCGGAGAATCCTGGAGGAGCCACCTGCCTTCAAGGCCGCCGACAGCCCCTGGACTACAGACAGCATCCTCGGAACGGGTGGCGGCGTTTACCAGGTGCGAAATGACGGGCGAACCGGACTCGATCTCAATGAGAGACCGAGCCGTGGTCAAGTCACCAGTGGGACCTGTTGCCGTGAAGGCCACGCGATGCAACCCTTGTTGGGAAACGCCGGGAACCCACTGGAAATCGCCGGTAACAGCATCGAAGGCGGCTCCGGGAGGCAGATTCGAAGCACTCAGGCTTGCGCCCGGCACAGTCGAAGTGACGCGGAAGCCGACAACCTGCGCGGGTCGACCGTAAATATGCGAGGGCAGTGCGAGCGACTGTGTCGCGGAGTCGAGATTAATCGTTTGGTTGACCATGTCGTCGGCAATGCGTGCGGT
>JASHSD010000373.1 GCA_030036985.1 Bryobacteraceae bacterium | reverse complement strand
GCAGTGAAGGCTGCTGCCAGTTTGGAATCTTTGTCGAGATAGCAGGCCGCTACAAACAACTGGTCGTCGCCTCCGGGAACCAGCTCCTGTATCAGAACCCGGGGATCTGCCTGTGAAATCTGCCCGTATTCGCTGGCGAGTGTACCCGCCGAATCGATGCGGAACGCTTTCCGCGCGCCGACCTGTTCCCAGTTATTACCTTGCCGCCAAAGATGAGAAGATAACGGCTTCATCACGCATGGATAGGGGACAATGCGGGCAACCTGCGCCAGCTCCTCGCGGCTTTGGACGACCCAGCAGCGCGGCGTGTCAACGCCGGCCTCTGTGGCGCGCAAATAGGTTTCCCACTTGTCCAGACAGGCGGCAACAACCTCCGTACGCGGGATCGCCGGCTCGAAGTGGCGGGCGAGAAGGTCGCGGTGGCGATCCAAAAAGATGACGTCATCGTCCCGCGTGGGAAAGATCATGGCGCGCGACGGCAGTTTTTCGCCCAGCCGCGAAAGAAAGGCCAGCAGTTGTTCCGGTTCGTCCCTTGAATCAGGGGCTTCTCGAACGTCTGCGTAACGGGTGTAATTGCCGTAGATCGGCTTCGCCGTCAGCCCTATGACCGGAATCCCCCGCTCACCGAGACTGCGGGCGATACCGAGTCCGGTATAGAACATGTTCATGACAATGGCCGATGGAGGCATGGCTATTCCCCGCCCTCCGAGACCTGATTCCTGAGGCCGCCGGTCAGAGCCCCCAACGATTCCATCTCGGCAGCCGAAAACATACCAGCTTTCCACAACGCCACCGGGAAGAGCAGCAGCAGCAAAATCTTCAGCGGGATGGCGATGTCCATCCGCGCCGGAATACCCCAGCGGGCCACGATGCCCAGACCGCAGGCCAGCGCTACGGCCCCGGACACGCGCGAGATCCCGAGCGGCAGGCGAATGACTCGCTGCGAAAACCAATAGTTTGCGGCGGCCAGCGCCATGAAACTCACGAGTGTCGCCCAGGCGGCGCCCATCATGCCTTCTCTGGGAATCAGAGCCCAGTTGAGGCTGAGATTCAAAACAGCGGTTGCGACGCTCAGTACGGCAAGAACTCCGGTCTTGCCGGTCACGAACGAGCCCGTCCGTGCACAGTACGAGATCCCGCAAAACGCGTAAGCGGCGGCGACAATCGGTATCACCGGTTCCGCGGCGCTGAAATTTCGGGCTACCATCAGGTGAATCAGCTCGGGGCTGAACATCGCCAGCGCCAGTGCCGCGAATATCAGGAGAACGGAATAGAACACAAACACCTGGCCGAAAATCCTGGCGTGGTCCGGGCGTTGATGCACGATATACATGCGCGCCTGCCACATGGAGGTAAACGGCAGAACCAGCAGATAATTGACCATGAAGCCGAACTTATATCCCACCGCGTAGAGCCCGACGACCGTCAACGATCGGAAATGCTGAAGAAAATAGCGGTCGGAAAAATTCAGAGTAAAAAGCGCCAGGTTCGACAGAATCAGCGGCATGCCGTAACCGATCAGCTGGCCGAGCAGTGAGCGGCTGAAGGCGATCCCGACTTGCCCTAACATCCACCCGATGAGCACAACCGCTTGTACGGCCGCCGTAAGGGCCGAACTCAACAACACGCCAAGCAGGCCGAGCTTGAGCACCGCGATGAACCAGATGTTGAGCACAAGCGCCAGGATCAGGGTGCTTACTTCGAGCGTGGCGAACCACCCGGATTTTTCGAGCGCCCGGACATACGTGCCGGGGAGGTTTGAAATGTAGTTCAGGGCAAAGGCCGACAGCGACAGCAGCAGGTATCGCGACGGCACATTCGGCCCGAGCAGCATCGAAGATACCGGCCGCGCCGCGAAAACCGACAGAAGCACGGTCGCGAGCCCGGTAGCGATCACCGCTACGAGCGCCGTGCTGGCGGCTGCGTGCTTTTCTCTTGCGGTTTTCGCCGCCGCATGCGCCTGCAGCAGTGCGGTCGTGATGCCCATGTTCAGGAACATCCCGAACATGGAAACCGTCAGATCCAGAATCTCGAGAACGCCATAGTCCGCCGGGCTCAGATAGTGCGTATAAAAGGGAATCATCAAAAAGCCGATGGCTTTAGCGGCGATGCTTCCCAAGCCGTAAACCAGGCTGTGGCGTACGGCTGTCAGCAGTTCTTTATGGATCGGAGGATGTTCCGGCGCCACTTGCGCTGTCAAAATAGAGTCCTCACTTGCGCGCCCGGATTACGAAAGAATTGTTCGAGTATTTCGGGAAATCCCGCGGAATCGAACGCAGGAGATCCTTGCCTGTGCGAGGAGCGGGAATCCGGCGTGTTCATTCCACGTACCTCAGATTACTGACCGACGGATAAATCACCGCCGACAGATCTTCACTCTCGTCAGCCAATGAACCGTCGACGGTTTCCTGCTCCGCCCATCGTTGCCGGCAAACGCTTGTCAGCACCGCGACACACGCCACGATCGTGAAGAAGTAATCGAAATAGGCCCGACCCAAAAATGCGCCTGAGACGAGGAAGCCTACCAGACTCAGCCGGAGCATCAGTGCGTACTTCGCCGCGACGTCGTCGCCGTAGTACTTCGCATGCTTGCGGACCCAATACGTGCTGGCAAAGCAGGATCCCACCAGCAGCAGATACAGGCCAAGGCCGGGAAACCCCTGCTCCGCCAAAACGCCGAAGTACACACTGTGCGGCCCATGAACATCGAGGGGGTCGGGCGCATATCTATCGAACAGCTCCTGCGTAAACGTATCGAAGCCGCCGCCGAAAACAGGGTAATCCGAAGCCAAGCGCCAGCAATATGTCCAAGCGTTAAAACGCGACCGCGCCGAAGCGTCGATCGCGTTCGGACCGGTCGGGTTCATCCGGTCCCGCCAGCTCTGGGGAGCGAACAGAACGGCGATCATGACGCCCATGAGCACCACCGGTATCAGCAGAAACCGCCGCCGGAATTGCAGGAACAGCCCGACGGTCACACCTACCAACCCGAGCAGCGCCCCTCGGGAATAAGTAAAGAACACCCCCGGAATCGTGATCGCGACGAGCACCCACCAGACGCACTTCGTCCAGCGCCGCGTCTCCGTCTGCGCAAGGAAAAAGAAGATCGGCAGCGTCATGTTCAAGGCAAGGCCGAAATCGTTGTTGTCCGCGATCATCGAATTCGGCGGGCCGTAAAGCCTGTCTGTCCCACCAGTCAGCAGCATGAACGGCAGCGCCTTGGCCATGAACAGCCCGAAGCAGCAGGCAATCGTTATCAGCAGAATCCGGAGGCGCTCGAACGAGTTCACGATGATCACCATCGCCGCGGTCATCAGAAGAATCTTGGAAACGAGCTGCCAGTGCGCCCAGGTGTCGGCGCTGTTCGGCGCGAAAGCGGGCGTATTTGCGCTCACGACCGAGGTGATCGTAAACCAAATCCATAGAACAAAGGTAAGAACGATTTCGCGGCTCGCCAATCGACCCCATTCCCGGCAGAAGATAGCCAGGCCAAGCAATGTCGGGATAGCCACAACCTCAGCCCAGGCCAAGTCCCCGCCCGCGCCCCATGCGTACCACTGCGGGTTCACGAACGCGACCACCGTCCAGAGCAAAACCCCGTAGAACGGCCGCAGGAAGCACACCGGGATACTCCCCAGGAAGTAGATCAGCAGCAGTACTCCCCTTGCCGCCATCAGCGCCCCTCGATATCGCGGTCGCCGGATATCATTTCTCGACCGTACCGCTGATGATAAAGCGCCCGGCCATGACATGGCCGACGGGCGGAAGCGCTCGGAGGAATGATCTGTCCGCCATGGCCGCGAACTTCCACTCCGGTATGAAGCGGTTAATCACTGCGTTGAAATAATCGATTCTCACGTTCTTCAGATGCGCTGCAACCATCCGCAGTTCGGACTCGTTCAGCTTGCGCTCATCCTCGGTGGTATACGTCCCGCGGGGGTAAATGACCGGCTCGACAACCCGATACAGCAAACGGCCGATCGGGCCCGTTCGAATTCGCTGGAGGAAACTGTGAGTGTAGATCTCGTCGAAAAGAATCCGGCCCTGGGGTTTGGCTACCCTGATCAACTCCGCCATTGTCCTGCCAATGTCGCAGTGATGGAGAATGTCGCGTCCCCAAATCAAATCAAAGGTGTCGTCTGCATACAGCAGTTTTTCCGCCGGCATGCGCTGCAAATCCAGGCTGACGTTCCGTTCCGCCGCTCTTTCCTCAGCCACGTTCAACATCTCCGCGCTGAGGTCAAACGCGCTCACCTTCGCGCCCAGATGGGCCAGGATGATCGCGTCGAACCCGCTCCCGCAGCCTGGGACCAGCGCCCGCTTGCCTGAAGGCTTCGTATCGACGATCAGTTGGTACATGTGGCCATAGTGATTCCACCACTTCTGCTTCGTTCGGGTCAGGACGTCATACTTGACAGGGAGCCGTTTCAGCAAGTCCGCCCGCTGGATGTGGAACGCGCTCTCCCGGCGCTGGCGGTCAGTTAAATGCTCTTCAATTTCCAAGAGCCACCTCCGTTCGTCCGGCGCTGTATGTGGCGCCCAC
>JASHSD010000372.1 GCA_030036985.1 Bryobacteraceae bacterium | reverse complement strand
CGTTGATCGTGCCGCAGATTCTGCTGACGGCGGGGATCTGCTGGTTTCTCGCGGGGCTCGGCGTGTTCGTCAGGGATCTCGCGCAGATCAACGGTTATCTGTTGACCATCTGGTTCTTCCTCACGCCCATCTGCTATGCGGAGACCAACTGGAGTACGCTGCCGGGCGCGGCCCACGCGATACTGACGAAGAATCCGATCTATGTGCTGGTGCGCGGGTATCGCGCGATTCTGCTGGAATCGAAGCCGCCGGCGTGGGATTCTCTGGGATGGCTCTTTGCGTTTTCGATTGCCGTGTTCCTATTGGGGCACGCATGGTTTTATAAGCTGCGGAAGTCGTTCGCGGATTTGATTTGAGGATGCCGGTATGGCGCCGCCAAAGACGCGACTGAAGTCGCGTGTCCAGCAAAGACGTGTCCAACAAAGACGCTACTGAAGTCACGTGTCCAGGAGTTCGCGTGGGCTGGACCGCGGCTGTAAAGTGGATAAGACATGACTGCCCACGAAACCGAGCTGAAGACCATCACGAGCTGGGTCGACGGAAAGCCCGCTGAATCGAAGTCGGGGCGCACCGGCGTCGTCTGGGATCCGGCTTCGGGCGAGCCGCGCGGCAATGTCGAATTCGCGAGCGCCGCCGAGGTCGATGCGGCTGTCGCCTGCGCCGCCGCGGCGTTTCCGCAATGGCGCGCCGCCCCGCTCTCGCGCCGCGCCGAGGCCATGTTCGCGCTGCGTGAACTGGTCCATGCGAACCGGCGCCGCCTCGCCGAGATCATTACCTCCGAACACGGGAAAACGCTGTCCGACGCCATGGGCGAAGTCGCACGCGGCATCGAGAACATCGAGTTCTCCTGCGGCGTTCCCAATCTGCTCAAAGGCGGATTCACGGAACAGGCCAGCCGCGGCATCGACGTGTATGAGATCCATCAGCCGCTTGGCGTTGTCGCGGGCATCACGCCGTTCAACTTCCCCGTCATGGTTCCGCTCTGGATGTTTCCGAATGCGATCGCCTGCGGCAATACGTTCGTGCTGAAGCCATCGGAGAAAGATCCGTCGGCGAGTCTGTTTATGGCCGAACTGGTGCGGCAGGCGGGCGTGCCCGACGGCGTGTTCAACGTGATCCAGGGCGACCGTATCGCGGTGGATCGCCTTCTCGATCATCCCGACGTGAAGGCCGTAAGCTTTGTCGGCTCGACGCCGGTGGCCCGCTCCATCTATGAAACCGCGACGCGCAACGGCAAGCGCGTGCAGGCTCTCGGCGGCGCGCGTAATCACATGCTGGTGTTGCCCGACGCGGATATCGGCATGGCCGCCGACGCCGCGGTCTCGGCCGCGTTCGGCTCGGCGGGCGAACGCTGCATGGCGATCTCGATCGTGGTCGCGGTGGCCGGCGCGGCGGATCCGCTGATTGACGCCGTGCGCGAACGCATGGCCAAAATCAAAATCGGCCCGGGCATGGAGGACGGCAATGAGATGGGGCCGCTGATCACGCGCGAGCATCGCGACCGCGTGGCGTCTTATCTCGATATCGCGAAGGCGGAAGGCGCAACCGTGTGTGTGGACGGGCGCGAGCATCCTGTCAGCGGACGCAAAGGCTTCTTTCTGGGTACGTCGCTGATCGATCGCGTGCAGCCGGGCATGCGCTGTTACGAAGACGAGATCTTCGGACCGGTCTTAGGGATCGCGCGCGCGAAGACTTATCGAGAGGCGGTGGAAATCATCAACGGCAACCAGTATGGCAACGGCGCGGCGATCTTCACGCGCGACGGCGGCGCGGCGCGGCAGTTTCAGTTCGATGTGGAAGCAGGCATGGTCGGAATCAACGTGCCGATACCGGTTCCCGTAGCATGGTACAGCTTCGGAGGCTGGAAATCGTCGTTATTCGGAGACCTGCATATGTACGGGCCCGAGGGAATCCGCTTCTATACACGCACAAAGGTTCTTACAAGCCGATGGCCGGACCCGGCCACAAGCAGCGTGAATCTGGGATTCCCTCAGGTCCGTTGAGGAAGACTCTTACAAGGAGTGCTCGGCGCGCCGATTCCCGACTTAGCGCCGAATTCTTACTTAGTCCGACTTCGGCTTAGTGCTTGAAGTCGAGAGCGGTTTTGGTGCCGCCGATCTGGATTTCATCCACCAGATCTTTTCCATTGACGTTCTTCGATTGGACAATTGTTTCGCTGAACTTCGTGGGCATGGCCTGGACCGTGGCTTCCGCTTCAATGCGTTTGCCGGTGGTGGGATTGGTCAGCATGACCTTGGAACCGTCGATTTTCAATGAGTACTGTCCGGCAGGCACCTCTGTGGCGCCGAGCACGGCCGGATTGGAGAACGTGATGTCGTACGATTTAGCTCCCGCGACCGACAGCCCAGCCACGGCAAAGAGCAGGATCAATTTTTTCATACCGATAAGATGTTCCGGAGCCGGCGAAGGTTGCGCCTGCAAGTGTAAAACTGCGTATAAACTATGTATCCATTGGATTAAGAAATTGGATCGCGTGGTTCAATTGTGACTGATTGTTGAAGGAATCACAGACTGAAGTCTGTGCCACGCAACATTAAGAAAGCTTTAGTAAACGAGCCGGTCTTTCTTGGCGTCCATGTTGACCGACGCCAGCTCCGGCACTTTCTTGATGTCGTCGAGGGTCTTGAAAGGTCCGTTGTCGGTCCGATACTTGACGATCGCGGCGGCCTGATCGGGCGTGATCTCGAGGACCTGCGCAAGTTCGGCCGCGGTGCCCTTATTCGCATTCACCTGACCGAGATTTTTCGCGAGATAATCCTTGATCTGCTGGATCTGGTCGTTGGTGGCTGAAGCGCCGCGGGAAACCATGTCGTCCACGATGTAGCCCCAGCCGTCTTTCGTGGCGCGCTGGCCGGCAATCAGATCGACCCCGTGGCAGGCCCCGCAGACGTTTTCGACA
>JASHSD010000371.1 GCA_030036985.1 Bryobacteraceae bacterium | reverse complement strand
GGATGAAGCCGATGCCGAAGCTCTTGAACGACTCCTCCATCCCCACCACCATCCCGCGCAGATTCACGCGCACGTTGGGGGCTCTCGGCGTGCTCGCCACGATCTGTCGAACTTTGTCCGCCAGCACATTGAGCGCCTCGCCCTTCGGGGTGACGTAAACGTCGGCCGAACGCTGGATCGCATAGTGATCGATTTCGGTCGGGGTCTGAATGCGCTGCAGGCTGACCACGGTGTCGAGCGTGGTGGGCTCCTTCAGATTCGGCGCGCGCAGCGGAATGTTCGTGAGATCCAGCGGATCGCGGATGGACGGATTACCGTGTTCGTAATACTGCACGGTTAAAAAGTAATCGTTGCCCGTCTTGCGGTCGACCCAGTAGTTCGGCGCGATCATGACATCCGAGTTCAGCGCCGTGATCACATTGTTCACGACGTCCTTCTGCGTCAGGCCGAGTTCGCCCGCGTGCACCCGATCCACGTTCATGCGGATGCCGGGGTAGTCCATGTCCTGCGGAATGTAGATCTGACCCGTTTCGGGCAGCGCCGAAACTTTTGCCGCGATCTGCTTCACCAGGTTATAGTCGCCCGGGATGTCCGGACTGCTCACCTGCACGTCGATGGGAGCGGGCATGCCGGTGTTGATGATGGCGTCCACCATGGCGCCGCTCTGGAAGAAGGTGCGCAGTTCCGGGTACTGCTCGCGCAGACGCCGCTGCACTTCCGCCATCCAAACATAGCTGCTCGTTTTATGATCGTCGGTCAGCTGCGTCTGTATCGTCGCCATATAGGTGCCGGCGTTCGTGGTGTAGAGCGCCGAGAAATCCGGCACGACGCCGATGTTGGAAACCGTCATGCGGAAGTCTTCGGGCGAGATCGTTTTCCTGATAAGATTTTCCACCTTGGCCACGTAGTCGTTGGTCAGCTCGATGCGCGTCCCGGTCGGCGCCTTCATATTGATGGTGAATTGGCCCGCGTCCGTTTGCGGGAAGAACGCCAGACCGATAAACGGATAGAGGCCGAGACTGAGAATCGACACGCCCATCAGCACCACCACCGTGGTGACCGGAACCTTCACGGCCAGCCGCACCCATTTCTCGTAAACGTCCAGCACTTTGTTGAACTGGTTATTGAAGCCCTGATTGAAACGGGCCCAGAGCGAAAGCCTCCGGGTGGTCCGCGGCGGCGGAACGACTTCGCCTTCGACGCGCGCCGCTCCCTCCTGCGCGTGCGTGTGCGGCACGGAGCTCAGGAACTGCGAGCAGAACAGCGGAATCACGGTCATGGCGACCACGAACGACATCATCAGCGAGATGCAGAAAGCGAGCGCGAGGGCGGAGAACAGAAACTTGCTGACTCCGTAAAGGAACGTGACCGGAAAGAAGTCGACCACATCGACGAGCGTGGCCGCCAGCACCGCGAGCACGACCTCGTTTCCTCCCACCTCCGCCGCAATCTTCGGCAGCGCGCCTTCCTCCAGATGGCGGTATATGTTCTCGAGCGAAATGACCGAATTATCGATGACCCGCGAAAAAGCCAGCGCGATGCCGGAAAGGATCATCGTGTTCAGCGTGGCCCCGAGCAGCTTCAGGATAATCACCGTCGAGAAAACCGACAGCGGGATCGAGAGCATCACCGCGAATGTGGCTTTGCCGTTGCCGAGGAAGAGCAGGATCATGATGCCGGTGAGCACCAGACCCGTCAGGCCTTCGTGGCCGACCGTATTGATCGCCTCCTTCACAAATACCGACTGATCGAAAAGCAGATCGGCCTTGAGCTGCGACGGTACGTCGTACAGATGGCTGATGAGCGCCTTGACGGAATCGACCACGGCGATCGTGTTGGTGTCGCCGCCGGCTTTCATGATCGGGATATAAGTGGACTTCTGGCCGCCCACGCGCACGATGTCGTACTGAATCGCGGCCGCGTCCTGAGCGTTTCCGATATCGCTGACACGCACCCAGGAATCGTTCTTCGTCTTCACCGGTACGTCGTTCAACTGCTTCATCGTGTCGACGAGGCTGTTGGAATAAACGTAGTAATCATACGGCCCCATCTTCACGTCGCCCGCGGGCAGGATGAGGCTCTGGTCGTTGACCGCGTTCACGACGTCCATCGGACTGAGCTGGCGCGAGAACATCTTGAACGGATCGACGTAGACCATGATCTGGCGGTATTTGCCGCCGAAGGGCGGCGGGATTTCCGCGCCTTTGATCACGGCGATCTGATTGCGGATTTCGATCTGCGCGTAATCGTGCAGCTGCGCTTCTGTCAGCCCCTTGCCGCTCACGCCGACCAGACACACGGGCAGACTCGACGCATCCGATTTCAGCACGACCGGCGGCAGCGTCCCCGGCGGCAGACGCTTCAGATCGGCCAGCGCCAGATTCGAAAGCTGCGTCACATCCGAATCCGGGTCCGTACCCGGCTGGAAGAACACGCGAATCATGCTGACGCCCAGCAGCGAATGCGATTCGATATGTTCTATGCCGTTGGCCAGCGTGAAAAAGCGTTCCAGCGGCGAAGTGATATCGGTCTCGATATCCTGCGGCGGCATTCCCGTGTAGAAGGTGGCTACGATGACCTGGGGCAGATTGATCGGCGGGAAAAGATCGACCGGCATGCTGTAGGCGCCGACGATCCCGATAATCGAAATCACCAGACAGACAACGATAATGAAATACGGATTGGAAATCGAAAATTTCGACATGCTTCTGCTCCCGGATTTCGAGCGTTACTGCGCTTTGTCCCCGGACGAGTCGTAGGCGAGCGCTTCCATGGGACGCGGCGCGACTTTCTCGCCGTCCTTGAGATTGCCGCGGTCGCTCACCACAACCTGTTCGCCCGGCGTGAGCCCGCTCGCCACTTCGGCGTAGTTGGGGGTCTGAATGCCAACCGTGATCGGGCGGCGCGTCACCGTCATGTCCGGCTGCACGACCATGACACTCGTGGCGTCGCCGTTGCGGTCGATCGCCTGGATCGGCACGGTGGCGACGTTACCCTGCTGATTCATCGTCAACGTCGCTTCCGCGTACAGACCTGGCACCAGTTTGTAGTTGGGGTTGGGAACATCGACTTCGGTATGCAGCGTTCGTGTGCTGTCGTTCACTTCTTCCGAAAAACGCGCCACTCTGCCGAGGACCGTGGCCTTCAGTGCGGGAACTGTGACGTCGACCGGATCGTTCAGATGGATCAGTCCCACGTACGTTTCGGGAACGGGAATCACCAGCCGGAATTCGTCTTCTTCCGAAAGGCGCACCAGCGGCGTCGACTGAGTCGAACTGGTGCCCGCCTGCATCATGGCGCCGAAATTGGCGTAGCGCTGCGTGACAACGCCGTCAAAGGGCGCCACGATCTTCGCGTAATCGAAAAGGGCCTGGTCGTGATTCAACTTCGCGTTGGCCGCGACCACCTGGCTTTGCGCCGCCTCCAGCGCCGCCTGAACGGCATCCAGGTTCGATTCCGCCGCCAAATCCTTGCCTTGGGCGTCATCCACTTCCTGCTGCGCCACCAGGCCGGGCTTCGTCTTCGATACCGCTTCGATGCGGGTGTATTCAAGATGCAGCACGTCGTGCTGGGCCTTGGCCCGCGGCACCTCGTTCTGCGCCCGTTTGACCTCGTTCTGGCGCATCTTGATATCCGCCTCATCCTGTTGAATCTCCGCTTCGAGCTCGGGGATTTCGAGCACCGCCATCACCTGTCCCTTGCGGACATGCGTGCCGTAATCGACGTTGAGTTCCTTGATGTACCCGGCTTCTTTGGCATAAACGTCGATCTCCTGGAACGGCACCAGTTCGGAACTGAGGGTGAGGCGTTGCGCCATGGGACGTAACCGCACTTCGGTGGTCCCGACGGGTGTGGCCGGCGGCGTTGTCTTGGCAGCGACCGTGTTGTTCCTGGAGCAGCCGGAAACGCAAAAAACGGCCGCCGCCAGAAAACACGCGAGCACAGGTGTAGTGCAGGTTGTTAACCTGCGGCGGATCGGCAACCTAATGCCACGTAGATTTTCCAGCCTTATTGTGGGGCCGGCGCTTCGGCGCTGCAGCCGCCCTTCCGGGCGGCCT
>JASHSD010000370.1 GCA_030036985.1 Bryobacteraceae bacterium | reverse complement strand
CTATCGCTTGAAGAAGTGGACAATCTCCGCGGCGAGCCGATGATCCATCTGCTGGACGCCAAGCGCTGGAGCGACCCCGTATCGGAGAAACCGGTGCTCGGAACAACCGAAATCTGGGAGTTCCTGAACCTGACCAATGATGCGCACCCCATCCACCTGCACCTGGTGCGGTTCCGGATACTGGACCGCCGCCCGTTCGATGTGCCGACTTTCATATTCCGGAACAGGAAAATCGTCTATCGCGGGGTTGCCGTGCCGCCCGATGCGAATGAAGCGGGCTGGAAAGATACCGTGAGAACCACTCCCCATGGCAGTACGCGCATCATTGTGAAATTCGAAGGCTACACGGGCCGCTACGTCTGGCACTGCCACATCCTCGAGCACGAGGACAATGAAATGATGCGGCCGTACGAGATCGTGACCGGCTGAGACCGCGCCGCCTGCGCCAGTGGGATACTGAAACACGCAGCCGTTGGCTCTCGTATGAATATCGCTGTATTTTGCGGCGCCGTGTTCGGAGGCTCTCTGGCGGCCGGGTTTATCGGCTCGCTGACCGGGCTTGGCGGCGGCGTGGTCATCGTGCCGCTGCTTACCGTAGGGTTCGGCGTCAACATGCGCTACGCCATCGGCGCGTCGCTGGTTTCGGTGATCGCGACCTCGTCGGGCGCTGCCGCGGCCTACGTGCGCGAAGGATTTTCCAACGTGCGCGTTGGGATGACGCTCGAGATGGCGACGAGCGCGGGCGCGATTGCGGGCGCGGCGCTGGCGGCGCGCGTGCCGACGTCGGCTCTGGCAATCCTGCTGGGCGCGGTGCTGTTGTTCTCCGCCGTCGTGCGGGTGCACAAAGAGCAAGGCGAGGAAGAGAAGCCCGGCGGGGGGCATGGTCTGCTGGGCGGGACTTACCCCGGACCGCACGGGCCGATCGCATACGAGTCGAAACGCGCGCCGCTCGGCTTCGGCATCATGGGGATCGCGGGATTGCTTTCGGGCATGCTCGGCATCGGCTCCGGCGCCATCAAAGTGCTGGGGATGGATCTCGCCATGGGCCTTCCGTTCAAGGTCTCGACCACCACGAGTAACTTCATGATCGGCGTTACGGCGGCGGCCAGCGCGGGGATTTACCTGCATCGCGGATACATCGCGCCCGGCCTGGCGATGCCGGTGACGCTGGGGGTGGTCGCGGGTTCATTCGCAGGCGCGCGGCTTTTGGCCGGGGCGAAAGTGCAGACGCTGCGGACACTGTTCCGGCTGGTGATTGTGGCTCTCGGAGTTGAGATGATCTACAGCGGCTGGAAGGGGCAAGTCTGATGCCCGGCGGTCAGAAGCCCTCCGGTCAGAAGATGGAAGAGCAGATGGGACTGCTGCTGCGTACCGGTGTCGTGCTGGCCTGCGCGATTATGCTCGCCGGCGCGGTGCTCTATCTGGTCCGGCACGGCGGCGAGCAGGAGTCGTACTCGACTTTCCGTGGAGAACCCGCGGCGCTCGAAAGCATCAAAGGCATCCTGGGCGAGGTACGCGCCGGGGACGCGCGCGGCATTATTCAGCTCAGCGTGCTGGTGCTGATCGCGACGCCGGTGATGCGCGTCGTCTTCGCGATCTTCGGATTTGCCCGGCAGAAGCAGTGGATCTTCAGCCTCGTCAGCGTGACGGTGCTGGCGTTGCTTTCGTACGGGCTGTTCGTGCGCGGGTAACGCAGCGCCGTGTCCTGCCGAATCAACCGAACGTAATAAGATCGTCGGGTGAGGGACTACGCAGATGGCGCTCACGCGGCGTGAATTCGGCGGACTGGCGGCGGGCGCAATGGCGGCGCTGCCGGCGCAGGTCGCGGGCCAGACCGCGAAGACGGCGCCGGGCAATCCCGCGCCGATCCTCGACATCGCGGAGTACAGTTATTTCTGGTACGGCGTAGAGCATGCGCTGCTGGCGCGCGGCACGGTTTGCAACGGCGGCCAGATGTATGTCGAGCACTGGATTCCGGCCGAGGTGCGGCATCCGTATCCGGTCGTGCTGATCCATGGCGGTTACGGCCAGGGATCGGACTGGATCGGTGCCCCCGACGGCCGCCGCGGCTGGGCCACGCTGCTGCTCGAAGAGGGCTATAAGGTTTATGTGGTCGACCGGCCCGGCCAGGGTCGCGGGCCTTATTATCCTTTTCTGCACGGACTCTTCGATCGCCAGGCGCAGACGTTCGAGAAGGCTGCGGCGATGATCGGGAAGTCGACCCAATGGCCGGGCAGCGGGAATGCGAACGATCCCGCCGTGGTGCAATTGGCGGCTTCGCTGGGCCAGCCGATGCCCAACAGTCCTTTGACGCAGGATCTCTGGCGCACGCGCGGGGCGATTTTACTCGATAAGATTGGACCGTCGATTCTGATGAGTCACGGAGATGGCGCTGCTTTCGCGTGGGTCACAGCCCTGGATAAGCCGGATCTTGTCAAAGGCATCGTTGCAGTGGAGCCGCCGGCGCGTGCGATGGAAGGCGAGGCGCCGAAGGTTCCGATCGCGGTCGTCGACGCGGGTTCGACGCTTCATCTGCCGGGAAACGGCACACTTGTGATGATGGAAAAGAATAATCGCGAGGCCCTCCAGCCCATTCTGAATTGGATGAACGCAACCATTACTAAAAGCGCGCCCGCGGTTGTCACGCCCGGTATAGATCCCAATCGAAATACCGAATCGACAGCTCTGAAATTGGCCGATCAGGGCTGCTTCTGGATCGGCGTGCAGCGGAAGACCATGCCCTACGGCGAGATTCCGATGGGACAGATGTATGTGCAATACATGATCCCGGTGGAGAAGAAGCATCCATATCCTGTGGTCATGGTGCACGGCGGAGGCGGTCAGGGCACGCATATGATGGGGATTGGCGGACGTCCCGGCTGGGTGCACTATTTCGTGCAGGAAGGGTACAGCGTTTACTGGCTCGATCGTCCGAGCTATGGCCGCTCGCCTTATCATCCGGATGCCCTGGGACCCAGTCATCTTCCGAACGTTCCGCCGATGGAGGGATTGATTACCAGCACAACGGTATTCAACACCGCGCAGTGGCCCGGCCCCGGCGGCATGAACGATCCGTGGATGGATCAATTCATGGCGTGCGAATATGGCAATGTATCGGATGAAGCGTTCCACAGCGATCTGGCATGGCATGGCGGCGCGGAATTGTTGGATAAAATCGGGCCTTCCATCCTGTTCGTACATGCGTTCGGCGGATTCTTCGCGTGGGGTGTGGCCGACCGGCGGCCTGACCTCGTGAAGGCCATCGCCTGCATGGAAATCAACGGCAACCCCTTCGCGAGGCAGCTTCGCTGGGGACTGACCGCGTCGCCCATGACTTACGACCCTCCGGTAACGGATCTTTCGCAGTTTAAGCTAGTGGATAAGACTGAGCCGCCGGATTCACCCCGCCCGATTGCTTCGACATATAAGTTACAGGCGGAACCGGCACATAAATGGAAGAACCTGCAGCATATCCCTATCGGCTGGATGACCAGCGAATTCGGCGGCGGCGGATCGCCGGTAGCGAACGTCGAATTTTTGAAGCAGGTGGGATGTCAGGCGGAGATGATCCGGCTGCGGGATTATGGCATTATCGGCAACGGCAATCTGATGCTGTTGGAAAAGAACAACCACGAAGTGTTCGTGGTGCTGAGAGACTGGCTCCATAAGAAGGTGAGCTAAGAAGATGAGTAAAAAGGTGGCAAAAGCATGATCGGAAAAATCGGATTGGTTTGTTTTCTCGCGGCGGCGCCGGCCATGGGGCAGGTGCAGAACTTTAAGCCCGTGACGCAACAGGAGCTGGAAAACCCCAATCCAAACGACTGGCTGATGTACAGCCGCACTTATGACGCGCAGCGCTTCAGTCCGCTGAAGGAGATCAACAAACAGAACGTCTCGAAACTGCGGATGGTCTGGACGCGTGGTTTGGGCCCGGGAGATACCGAGACCATCCCTCTGGTTCACAACGGCGTGATGTATATGATCGCGCCGGGAGCGATCGTGGAAGCGCTCGACGCGACTACCGGCGATCTGCTGTGGGAGTACAAACGCAAAGTTCCGGCAAATGTTGCCGCGATGGCGCGCCCGAAGGCGCTGGCGATTTATCAGGACGTGATCCTCTATACCGCGCCGGACGCCGTGGTGGGACTCGACGCGCGCACGGGCGAACAGCGCTGGGACGCCAAGACGGACGGGCGCGGCAACACGTCGGGGGGCATCGTGGTGAACGGCATGATGATCAGCGGCGGGGCCTGCGCGGGCAAGCGCGAGGGCTGCTATATCTCGGCGAACGACGCGCTGACCGGTAAGGAAATCTGGCGGTTTCATACGACCCCTGGCATAGGAGAACCGGGCGACGAAAGCTGGCATGGCGCTGATCTGGATAAGCGCCTGGCGTCCACATGGGGATTGCCTGGCACCTATGATCCGATCCGCAAGATGATGTATTGGGGCATCGCCAATCCTATGCCCGATCAACGCGCGCTGCGGCATAACGGCAATGCGGACGGCACTTCGCGTACAACGCCGGCCGACCTCTACAGCAATTCGACCGTTGCCATCGATCCCGCGACAGGCAAACTCGCCTGGTATTACCAGCATCTGCCCGGCGACGACTGGGACTCCGACTACACGCACGAACGCACGCTGCTGCACCTGAAGCTGAATCCCGATCCGAAGTATGTCAAATGGATCAACCCGGCGATCAAACCGGGCGAAGAGCGCGACGTGGCGGTGACCATCGGCGAAGCGGGCGGCATTTTCACGCTCGATCGCAGCAATGGTCAGTTCCTGTGGGCCACTCCCTTCCCGTTCGACACGCCCGATTGGGTGATTTCGAAAATCGATCCGAAGACCGGACAGACGACCATCAACTGGGATCTGGTCTTCAAGCAGCCCGGCGAGCACCATGTGATCTGTTACTGGAATACTCGCAGTTACTGGCCTACGGCTTACTCTCCGCTTACGAACTCTCTCTACAGTTCTTATATCGATAACTGCCGGGACCTGACCACTCCGGGACCGGCGGGCCGCGGCGGCTGGCATGTGGTGCTGCGTCCGGGCGGGGATCCGAATGGCGCCACCGGCCTCGCGAAGATTAACCTTTCGACGGGCGAGATTACGCGGTTCGACGTCGGGCGCGTTCCCGGAAACGGGGCGATGCTGGCGACCGCCGGGGGTCTGATCTTCCACGGCGATATGAACCGGCGCTTCCGGGCCTTCGACGCCGAGACCGGTAAGAAGCTGTGGGAATCCATCCTCGGCGGCAATGTTTCCGTCAGTACGATCTCTTATGGCGTGAACGGCAAGCAGTATATAGCGGTCATGACGGGAAACAATCCCAAAGTGCCCGAACTGAACGGCGAGTTTCCCGAGATAAAAATTCAGCCGGATTTCAACGCGGTCTACGTTTTCGCTCTGCCGTAAGGATCGAACATGCGACTGGCTTTCTTATTCACTCTTGTGGCGCTGGCCTCTTATGCGCAGAAGGCCGACGAGTGGCCATCTTATAACCACGACCTGGCCTCCACCCGCTATTCGCCTCTGACGCAGATCAATTCCGGCAATGTGCGGAAGCTGACGCAGGCATGGTCTTACAAGCTGCGTTCGGACCCGGGCAGCCCGGCCTCGGGCACGATGAACGAAGTGACGCCGATCGTGGTGAACGGCGTCATGTACCTTCCCGCGGGCAATAAAGTAGTGGCGCTCGATCCCGAAACGGGCAAGGAAATCTGGCGCTATGATCTCGGCAAAGCCCTCGCGTCGCAAAGAGGCGTGGCGTATTGGCCGGGCGATAAGAACAATCCGCCGCGAATTCTGTTTCTGACGGGACATAAGATGGTCGCGCTGAACGCGGCGACGGGCAAGCTGGACCCGGGCTTCGGCAAAGAAGGGGAAATGACCATGGACGTTCCCTTCGCCGGCGTGCCCACGGTATTTAAGAACATGATCTTCGTCGGCATGAATATGTTCGGACCCGGCGAAGAGCATGTGCATTATCAGGACGAGGTGTCGGGCGGCCCTCCGGGGGATTCGCGGGCTTACGACGCGCGAACCGGTAAGAAGCTGTGGGATTTCCATGCCATCCCGCACGATGGCGAGCCAAACGCCGGCGATTGGGCGCCGGGATCATGGAAAGGCCGCACCGGGAATAATATGTGGTCTTATGCCATAACCGTCGACGAACAGCGCGGCATCGTCTATATGCCGATGGGCGGACCG
>JASHSD010000369.1 GCA_030036985.1 Bryobacteraceae bacterium | reverse complement strand
ACCACGTGAAATTCCGCGCGCCGCCCCGCACCTCCCAGATTCCTTCGTCCGGCTTGCGCCAGAGAGTTTCAAGATGTTTCGCCAACGCCACTTCAAGGTCCCAAATATCGCCGGAGGATACCAGCCCCGCCCGCCGCGCCTGATACATCGAATCCAGCACTTCTCCATAGACGTCGAGCTGCAGCTGACCCGACGCCTTATTTCCCACGCGCACCGGCTTCGAGTTCATGTATCCGCTCAGATGCGGCACCTCATGTTCCGCCAACCGCCGCTCGCCCGCCATCCCGTACATGATCTGCATCTTGTCGGGAGCGCCGCCGATCGCGCGCATCAGCCAATCGCGCCAAGCCCGCGCCTCCTCGTGATATCCCGATTCCATCAGCGCATACAGCGTGAAGGTGGAATCGCGCAGCCAACAGTAACGGTAATCCCAATTGCGCTCACCGCCGATCACCTCCGGCAGAGACGTTGTGGCAGCGGCCGCAATGCCGCCGGTATCGCAATCCTCCAGGGCCCGCAGCGTAATGAGGGAGCGAAGAACGGCGTCGCGGTATTCCCCCTGCACGTTGCAGCGATCCGACCATTCTTTCCATTCGCGTTCGATCGCAACGACAGAAGGTCCGAGCTCCGGCGATTCCACGTCGCGGCGGTGCGATTCATCCCAAGTGAGCGTGAACGGAATCTCCTCGCCCTCCCGAATCAGAAAATCGGCAACGGTTTTCAGATTCTCTCCGCGATGGGAAACCGGAGTCGCCAGAACCAGCTGATTGGGGCCGGCCACTGCGCGAAGCCTCCCGTCTCCGAGAGCCATGACCCACGGGACAATTTCCCCGTAGCCGAAACGAATGCACAGTTCCATACGCATGGGCACTTCACCCTTGCGGCCCTGCACCAGGCGGAAGAGGTCGCCCGGTCCGCTGCGGCGCTGCATGCAATCGATTAACGCCACCGTGCCGTCCGGCGTTTCGAATTCCGTTTCGAGGATCAGCGTGCCTTCGCGATAGCGCCGCGTGACGCGCGTCGGCTTGGCCTTCGGCGCGATCAGCCAGCGGCCGTTATCGGGAGATCCCAGGAGAGCGGCGAAAAACGCCGGCGAATCCAGCCGAGGAAATGCGAGCCAGTCGATGGATCCGTCGTTGGCCACGAGCGCCGCCGTAGCTCGATTCCCGATGATGGCGTAATCTTCAATTCGTTTCGCCACTCTCCATCCGCCTCGGATCGCCCGTGATGGCGCTGCATTTTTCCACCCATTGGACGATGAGTTGCTGTTTCACCGGCGCATGTCGAAAACAGTTGCAGACCTTTTGGTTGAACGGCTCATTTCCTGGGACGTGGAAGTGATCTTCGGCTTTCCCGGAGATGGTGTGAACGGCATCTTCGGGGCGCTGCGCAGGCAACAGGACAAGATCCGCTTCATTCAGGTGCGGCATGAAGAAGCCGCCGCTTTCGCCGCGTGCGGCTATGCAAAATTCACCGGCAAGCTGGGCGTTTGCATCGCGACGTCGGGGCCCGGCGGCATTCATCTGCTGAACGGCCTCTACGACGCGAAATGCGATGGCCAGCCCGTGCTCGCCATCACCGGCCACACGTTTCACGATCTGATCGGAACTCATTATCAGCAGGATGTCGATCTCGACAAAGTCTTCATGGACGTTGCGGCCTACAACCAGCGCGTCATGGGTCCCGGCCACGTGGTGAACGTGGTGGACGAAGCCATCAAAACATCGCTCGCCCGGAGAACGGTTTCGCACATTCTGATTCCGAAAGATATTCAGGACTGGCCGGAATCGAAGAACACCCGGTCGTCCGCGAATATACCGGATCACAGCAGCGATCTGTTCGCGTGGTCGCGCCAAGCGCAGACCACGGCCGCGCTGCAGGAGGCGGCCGACATTATCAACCAGGGGACGAAGGTCGCGATGCTGGTCGGGCGCGGCTGCCTGAACGCCCGCGCCGAGGTTCTGGAACTGGCGGAGCTTGCCGCCGCGCCCGTCGCCAAAGCGCTGCTGGGCAAAGCCGCGATTCCCGACCGCAGCCCTTATTGCACCGGCGGCATCGGCCTGCTCGGCACCGCGCCTTCGCAGGACGCGCTGCAGGAATGCGACACCTTCATCATGGCAGGGACCAGTTTCCCCTATATGGAATTTCTGCCCAAACCGGGCAAGGCGAAATGCGTTCAGATCGATATCGATCCAACGCGCATCGGCTTGCGCCATCCCGCCGATGTGGGTCTCGCGGGCGATTGCCGCTCGGTGCTGCGGGCGTTGATTCCGCTCATCCAGCGCAAAGAAGATCGCAGCTTCCTCGAAAAATCGCAGAAGCGCATGGAAGTCTGGAACAAGCTGATGGCGGAACGCGGCACGCGCACGGACACGCCGATGAAGCCGCAGGTCGTCACGTACGAGCTGAACAACCTGCTCGACAGCGACGCGATCATCACGTCCGACAGCGGCACCATCGCCACCTGGACCGCGCGCTATATCGAAATGCGCGACGAGATGAAATTCTCGCTTTCCGGTCTTCTAGCAACTATGGCGAACGGACTGCCTTACGCGATCGGCGCGTCGATCGCGTATCCCGGCAGGCAGGTGGTCGCGATCGTGGGCGACGGCGGGCTCACCATGCTCATGGGCGAAATCGCCACGCTGGTGAAGTACAACCTGCCGGTGAAAGTGGTGGTTATCAAGAACAACGTTCTGGGCGAGATCAAGTGGGAGCAGATCGTAATGGAAGCCGAACCCGAGTACGGCGTCGAGCTTCAGCCCATCGATTTCGCCAGTGTCGCCCGTGCATGCGGCGCCGGCGGATTCACTATCGAGCGCGCGGAGGATGCCCGGAACACTCTGCGCCAGGCGCTGGCGCACCCGGGCCCGGCAATCATCGAGGCTGTGGTGGACCCGAACGAACCGCCGCTGCCCGGCAACATCAGCGGAGAGCAGACGCTTCACTTCGCCGAGGCTCTGGCCAAAGGCGAGAAGGACCGCTGGAAGATCGTGAAAACTGTTCTCGAAGATAAGGTCCGCGAAAATATCTGACGGCCGCGGGCGGGAACGAATGCAGAGCTGATGCCCCAATTTCGAGGAAACCGAAGCGCATTCGGCGCGCCCGGCGACGAGCCGCGTTGGAGTCCCGCGGCCAAGCAGGGCATCGGGACAGCAGCGACGCTGGCCAGCCGAATCTGGTTCACCGTCTGGAACGGCACCCTGACGGAAATCTTTTATCCCAACGTGGATCGGCCGCAGATCCGCGATGCGCAGTTTCTGTTCGCGGATGGGAACGGCCTGTTTCTGGAAGAGAAGCGCGACCTCGACCACACGGTGGTTCGCATCGAGCCGGCGCAGGGTTATCGCATCGCTTCACGCGATCGCGAAGGCCGTTTCTGTTACAGCAAGGAAATCATCGCCGATCCGCGACGTGCTTCCGTTCTCATGCGGGTCAGGCTGGAAGGCGACGACTCGTTCCTCAAGCGCCTGCATGTGTATCTGCTATGCGCGCCTCACCTGGAGGACAGTGGCGGCGATAACAACGCATCGATCATCGAAGTCGGTGGCCGTGAGTTGCTGACAGCCGAGAAGAATGGGCGATGGGTCGTGGTTGGCGCCTCGTGCCGTTTCTCCAAACTCTCGTGCGGATACGTGGGCCGCAGCGACGGATACACGGACATTCACACGAACCACCGCATGACTTGGGAATTCGACGAAGCGAAAAACGGCAATGTCGCGCTGACGGGCGAACTGGATCTGCACGGCAATCGTGAGTTCACGGTGTCTATCGCCTTGGGCGAAACCATGCCCAGCGCGACATCCACTCTGCTTCAGAGCCTGGGCGAGGATTTCCAGAAGCAGCGTCGGGTGTTTATTTACAGCTGGTGTGACGCCGTGCAGGATCGGCTGGCGCTCGAGAAATTCAGCGGCGACGACGGCCGCCTCTATCGTGCGGGCTACAACGTCATCCTTGCGCATGAAGACAAGATCTATCAGGGCGCGTTTGTCGCGTCGCTCGCGACGCCATGGGGCGAAGACCGCAATGACGAAGAAGGCAAGGGTGGTTATCACCTGGTCTGGACGCGTGACGTGGTTCAGAGCGCGCTGGGTCTGCTTGCCGCGGGCAACAAGGAAGCGCCCGTTCGCGTTCTCATCTATCTGGCCGCGCGGCAGGAAGAGAACGGCGGCTTCACCCAGAATTTCCGGGTCGACGGCGAACCGTTCGGCAAGAGCGTCCAGTTGGATGAAGTGGCTTTCCCGCTCATGCTGGCGTGGCGTCTGAAACGGGAAGACCTGCTGCCGAATTTCGATGTGAGCGTGATGGTGCGCCGGGCCATCAATTTTCTTCTGTTGAGCGGTCCTGTGACGGGCGAAGAAAGATGGGAAGAAGCGAGCGGCTACTCGCCCTCAACGCTCGCCACAATTATCGCCGCGTGCATCTGCGCCGCGGCATTCGAACGGAATGGCGGCCAAGCGGAAACGGCGGCGTTCCTTGAAAGCTATGCCGATTTTCTGGTGGCCCATCTCCACGAGTGGACGGTCACCTCACAGGGAATTTTCGCTCGCCTCAATCCCGCGAAGCCGGGAGATGTGGCCTCGCCAGGCGATGTGGATAAGGCCGTCATACAGCTCTCCAGCCAGCCGCCGGAGCACTCGGGAGCGTACCCCGCTTCAGAGATCGTCGATGGCGGCTGTCTGCAGTTGGTGCGTTACGGGATTCTCGCTCCCGACGATCCGGTCATCCTGAAAACGTTGGGGGAAATTGATGCGAAGCTCAAGACCTCCACGCCCGCCGGACCTTGCTGGCGGCGCTATACGCATGACGGCTACGGCCAGCGTCCCGACGGCTCGCCTTACGACAAATGGGGACGAGGCAGGTCCTGGCCGCTGCTTGCCGGCGAGCGCGCGCATTACGAACTGGCCGCAGGACACGACTGTATGCCACTGGTGCAGGCGATGGAAAAGTTCGCGTGATCGAGCCTTCTGCTGCCCGAGCAGATTTGGGATGAAGCGGATATCCCGGAAGCCCACATGTTTTGCGGCGGACCCACCGATTCCGCGGCGCCGCTGCTCTGGGCGCATTCCGAATATCTGCGGCTGCTGCGATCGCGCCGAGATGGCAAGGTCTTCGATCTGATTACCGAAGTCGAGCGGCGCTACGGCGGCCATGCTCCGGAGAGCCATGCCGAGTTCTGGCTGCCCATGCACCCGATTTCGTGCGCGCGCAGAAACTGCCTGCTTCGCATCTGCGCGCCGGAACAGTTCCGCCTGCGCTGGACTCAGGACAACTGGACCACGTGGAGCGACGACGATTCCCACGCAAGCGGCGTTGGCGCGGAGTTTCTGGATCTGCCGCAATCCGCGATTGAAGCCGGCGTGGAGTTCACGTTCTTCTGGAAATCGCGGGATCGATGGGAAGGCCGGAATTACAAGGTGAAAACTATATGAGCCGTGTCGTTGTTGTCACAGGGGCGTCGGCCGGGGTGGGCCGCGCCGTGACGCAGGCGTTCGCGCGCGAAGGCGCGCACATCGGATTGATTGCGCGCGGACGCGAACGCCTGGAAGCGGCGCGGCGCGAGGTCGAAGAGGCCGGAGGCAAAGCCATCGTGTTACCGGCGGACGTTGCGAATGCCGAACAGATCGAGAACGCCGCCGAGCTGGTTGAGCGCGAACTCGGTCCCATCGACGTTTGGGTCAATGACGCGATGACCACGATCTTCGCGCCCTTCCACGAGATCACGCCGGACGAATTCAAGCGCGCAACCGAAGTCACGTATCTCGGATGCGTCTACGGAACCATGGCCGCCATCAAGCGCATGCGTCAGCGCAATCGCGGAACCATCGTGCAGGTGGGCTCAGCGCTGGCTTATCGCTCGATTCCGCTGCAGTCCGCCTATTGCGGGGCCAAGCACGCGATCGTTGGTTTCACGGATTCACTTCGCTCGGAGCTCATCCATCAAAACAGCGCCGTTCACCTCACCATCGTGCACCTGCCTGCGATGAATACACCGCAGTTCAGTTGGTGCCGTACGCGGTTGCCCCGGCAGCCCGAGCCGGTTCCGCCGATTTATCAGCCGGAAGTCGCAGCGCGCGCCATCGTTTGGGCGTCGAGCCATCAACGGCGCGAAGTCTACGTCGCATGGCCTACGTCGAAGGCGATCTATGGACAAATGATCGCGCCAGGTTACGCCGATGAGTACCTCGCCAAAAACGGATACAGCAGCCAGGAAACGCAGCAGCCTGTTCCGCCGGATCGGCCGGACAATCTCTTCGAACCGGTTCCGGGCGATTATGCCGCGCATGGGATCTTCGATGCGCGCGCGAGCGATACCAGTCCGCTGACGTGGATGGATCTCCATCGAGGAATCGTGGGCGCGGGCGCGGCGGCGCTGGCGGGCGCGGGTGCGCTGTTCTTAAAACCGTCGTTGATTCGGACATCGAAAGGGCACGCGTGAGCCTGGCGGTCACGGTTCGCGAAGGCCGGTTTCAGCGCTGGCTGTCGCTGATGGCAGCGGTATCAAGCGCGGCCAGCGGCCTCGAAGTAGCGTACGAGCATTACAAGGGCAGCTACAGCCGCCGCATCATGTATACGCCCGTGATCCTCAGCGGAGCGCTGGCAGGCGCGGGTTTAGCGGGATTCTTCAGCCGGAAGGCAGCGGTCACGATCCTGCGCGGAACTTCGATTCTCACGCTTGCGGACAGCGCGACCGGATTCTACTTTCATATCCTGGGCGTGAAGCGCAAGCCCGGCGGATGGAGGTTGCCCATGACGAATATCGTCATGGGTCCGCCGATTTTCGCGCCGCTGTTGTTCGGAACCGCGGCGTACCTCGGACTGCTCGCTTCGTTCATGCGGCGCGATAACGATCGCGACGATCTGTTATTGCCCAAGCCCGCGCATGCGAAGCACTGGGCCGCGCGCATCGGCTATGCCCACGAGCCGATCACCTGGGAACAGGATCTGCGCGAGGGCCGATTCCAGAAAAACCTCGCCGTCGCGACCGCGTTCTCTGCGCTCTTCAGCGGCTTCGAAGCCTGGTATTCGCACTACAAAAACAATTTTCGTTACAAAGCGCAGTGGACTCCGGTGGTGCTGGCGCCGGTGCTGTTGGGCGCGGCCATAGCAGGCGTCAAGGACAGGAAATCCGCGCAGACGCTGCTGCCCGCGGCGTCGGCACTGGCGATCGTCGATGGCGGCGTGGGCTTCTTCTATCACGCGCGCGGCGTGATGCGGCGGCCCGGCGGCATGCGGAAGCCGCTCTACAACGTGATCTATGGGCCTCCGATTTTCGCGCCGCTGCTGTTCGCCGCCGCCGGATTTCTGGGCGTGCTGGCGAGCATGCTGGGCCGGGAAAAGAAATCATGAGCCGGCCGCATCCGGGTTATTATCCGGGCTTTCGCACTCTTGAGCAGCGCCGATATTGGGACGCGCATACGCGCGAAGTGATTCTGGACCGCGTCAACAACGTGCCGCCGATCAGGTTCTTCAGCGAAGACGAAGCGCGGCTGATGGAAGCGGTCTGCCGGCACATCCTGCCGCAGGACGATCGCGACAAAGAAAATTGGATTCCCATTCTGCCCTGGATCGATTCGCGGATGCACGAAAACAGCGGCGATGGCTATCGCTACGAAGAAATGCCGCCGGATCGCGAGGCGTATCGGCTGGGGCTCCAGGCGATCGAGCAGATCGCGCAGCATCTGCACGGGCGCGGGTTCCTCGAAATCGGAGAGAAGGCTCAGGACGAGCTGCTGGCAACGCTCCACGACGGCAAGCCGCCCGCGGCGCACGACATCTGGGCGCGTATGCCGATCGAACGTTTTTGGAGACTTCTCGTGCAGGATTGCGTGAGCGCGTATTACTCGCATCCCACGGCCTGGGATGAAATCGGTTTCGGCGGCCCTGCCTATCCGCGCGCCTATATGCGCCTCGAACGAGGCGATCCGGAACCGTGGGAGGTGGAGGAGCGCCGCTACGAATGGTCGGCTCCCGAGGATTCCGTCTCGGATCGATACACGCCCATTGGAGGGCAGTCGGAGCATCACGGCGGCCCGCAGGGGGGCACGCATTGAACCCGCCGCACCGGCTCGGGGCAATGCAGACGATCGAGACCCCGATGCGCCGGTTCAACCCCGACGAAGAGGTGGATTACGCGATTGTCGGCGTCGGCGCGGGCGGCGGCGTGCTGCTGCAGCGCCTGGCCCGCGCGGGTTTCCACGTGGTCGGATTCGACGCGGGTCCGTTCTGGGACACCGAGCGCGACTGGGTGAGCGACGAAAAAGGCTCGCACCAGCTTTACTGGAACGACGAGCGCATCACCACGGGCAAGCATCCGCTGGCTCTCGGCGAGAATAACAGCGGCAAAGGCGTCGGCGGCGGCACCGTGCACTGGGCTTCATTCACGCCGCGCTTTCATCCCTCCGATTTCCGCGTGTATTCGCAGGACGGCGTGGGCGCCGACTGGCCCATCTCTTACTGGGACCTCAAGCCTTATTACGAACTCATCGAACGCGAACTGCCGGTGGCGGGGCCTGCGTATTATCCGTGGGGCGATCCGCACGGTTATCCGTATGGACCGCATCCCATGGGCGGCGTGGGCGATGCGCTTATTCGCGGCTGCACCAAGCTCGGCATCGGCGTGTGCGCCGGCGGGCCGGTTGGGATTCTCAGCGCATCGCGTGCGGATCGGCCCCATTGTATTTATCGCGGCTTCTGCATTCAGGGCTGCAAGGTGGGCGCAAAGGCGAGCACGCTCGTCACGCATGTTCCCGACGCCCTCGCCAAGGGCGCGGAGATTCGCGACCGCAGCATGGTTTCGCGAGTAAACCTTGGAAACAATCGGCGCGTGAATGGCGTGTCTTATTTCGATCGCGACGGGCGCGAGCACTTTCAGAAGGCGAAGGCCGTGGTCGTGGCGGGCTATGCGATCGAAACGCCGCGCCTGCTGCTGAATTCCGGCCTCGCCAATTCCAGCGGGACGGTCGGACGCTATCTGATGGTGCAGGCAGGAAACGTGGTGCTCGGCCGCTTCGATCAACCGGTGCGCATGTACAAAGCGCCGCCCGCCCACGCGCTCACGGAAGAGTTTTACGAAACCGATCCGAAGCGCGGATTCGCCCGCGGCTTCGCCATCCAGACGGTCGGGCCATTGCCGATCGCCTTCGCGAAACAGATGATGGCCGCGAAAGGCGCATGGGGATGGGGCATGCGCCGCATCATGATGGACTACAACCACTGGGCCGCCTTCGGGCTGCTTGGCGAGATTCTGCCGAGCGCGGACAATCGGGTCGAGATCGCCACGGACCAAAAAGACCACTGGGGCATCCCCGTGGCGAAGGTCACCTTCAATCTGTATGACAACGATCAGAAGCTGATCGCGTTCGGCAAGCGGAAAACGATCGACGTGATGTGGGCCGCGGGCGCCGAAGAGGTGGTGCAGGAATCGCGTTACGCTCATCTGGTCGGCGCCGCGCGCATGGGGCGCAATCCGGAAACGTCTGTGGTTGACAGCTTCGGACGCACGCACGATGTCGCGAATCTGTTCGTATGCGACGGCAGCGTGATGCCGACGCAGGGGTCGGCGAATCCGGGTCTCACGATTATGGCGATTGCGGCTCGGACCGCGGACTATCTGATCGAACAGGGCGATGCTATCTTCAGCAGCGATCGCCGGGACATGCGGCCGCCGAAGTTTCGCCGCGATCTTTCTCCGCCCGATACGTGGGGCCACGGGATGCCCGCGCTGTGAAGATCGAAAGCATCAAAGTTCGTGCGTTCACCGTGCCGACGAAAACGCCGGAGTCGGATGGCACGCTCGAGTGGGATAAGACCACCATCGTCATCGTGAACATCGCGGCGGGCGGCGCGGAGGGTCTGGGTTATTCCTATGCCGATGTTGCGGCCGCGCATCTGATCGAACAGACGCTCGCGCCGAAAATCATCGGCGTCAACGCGTTCGCGATCGGCGAGGCATGGCGAATCATGACGCAGGCGATTCGCAATCTGGGGCGTCCGGGTATTTGTTCGATGGCGATCGCGGCGGTCGATAATGCGCTCTGGGACCTCAAGGGCAAGCTGCTGAATACCGCCGTGGCCGCGCTCCTGCCGATGGCGAGGACGGAAGTAATGGCTTACGGCAGCGGCGGATTCACTTCGTATAGCGAGCGCGAACTCCTCGATCAGATGACCGGCTGGGCGCGCGACGGCATGCGCGCGGTGAAGATGAAGATCGGCCGCGATCCCTGCGCGGACATTGCGCGGGTGAAGTCAGTGCGGCAGGCGATCAGTCCGGATGTGCAGTTGTTCGTCGACGCCAACGGCGCATACACACGCAAGCAGGCGCTCGGCCAGGCGCGGCGCTTCGCCGATTCGGATGTGAGATGGTTCGAGGAGCCTGTTTCATCGGACGATCTGGACGGCCTGCGCCTGATCCGCGATTCGGCGCCGGCGGGCATGGACATTGCGGCCGGCGAATACGGCTACGATACCTGGTATTTCGAACGGATGCTCTCGGCCGGCGCGGTGGATGTGCTGCAGGCCGATGCGACCCGCTGCGCCGGCATCACGGGTTTCCTGCAGGCGGACGCGCTGTGCGCAGGCCACTGTATGCCGTTCTCGGCACACACGGCCCCGACGATCCATGCCCATGCCTGCTGCGGCGCGCACCGCATCGTGCATACGGAGTACTTCTTCGATCATGTGCGCGTGGAGAAGATGGCGTTCGACGGCGCGATTGAAGCCAAGGGCGGAGTGCTGCGACCCGATCTTTCGCGGCCGGGTTTGGGCATCGAATGGAAGACCGCGGATATGGCTCAGTACCAGACCTACTAACCTGTGGGGCAGTCTTTCCAGACTGCGGACTCGCTTTCCAGCGAGTCCAGCCGGCCCGAAGGCCGGCTTGCAGGGCGGAAGCCCTGACCCCACATCGAACCTAAAACAGCAGCGCTTGGCGCGGTTCGCGGGGCGGCTCCGCATAGACCGTCTGGTCCAATATCCACGGTTTCATCAGCAACGCTACGTGCCGGATCAACGGCATCACCACCGAATTCCCGAACTGCTTATAGGCACGCGTGTCGGATACCGGAATGAGGAACGAATCCGGATATCCCATCAGACGCGCGCATTCCCGCGGGGTCAATCGCCGCGGATTCCCGTTCTCGCGACCAATCAGAATCTCCGAACCATCCTTGTAATATCGCGCCGAGAGCGTCCGCGCCACATCGTCCGGACCGAAAACGCTGCAGCCGAATCCGTTTCCTTTCGCGCGGTGCTTCTCGGCATAGGTCTGTAGATAGTTCCACAACTTATCGCTCAGCACGTACTTTGGGTCATAGTCCGCCTCCAGGATCGCCCCCAGCCGAGGCGCGCACAATGGATTCGGCAGCGGCACGGCGTTCCAATCGAACCTTGTCGGTTCGCGGAATCCCACGATCAGAATGCGCTCCCGGTGCTGCGGCACGAAGTGGCGCCCATCCATGACACGCGCATAGATGCTGTAGCCGAGATCGTTTTCGAGAACGTCGCGGATCACCGAGAACGTTTTTCCCCGATCGTGCGACAACAGGTTTTTGACGTTCTCCAATAAAAACGCCCGCGGGCGCTTCTGCGCAATGATCCGGGCGACATCGAAAAACAGCGTCCCCTGCGTCTTGCATTCGAAGCCGTGCGGCCGTCCCAGCGCGTTCTTCTTCGACACGCCCGCGATGCTGAAAGGCTGGCAGGGAAATCCGCCCACCAGCACGTCGTGATCGAGAATCTCCGCCGCATCGATTTTGGTGATGTCGCCGGCGATTTCGTGTTCGTCGTCCGGGAAATTGGCGCGATAAGTCCGCTGACTGTACGCGTCCCATTCGCTGGTGAACACGCACTTTCCGCCAGCCGCTTCGAAGCCGAGGCGCATGCCGCCGATGCCCGCGAACAGATCGATGAACGTGAATTCGGATTTCAAGCCGGTGACATCATGTTAACTTGACCGACGTTCTCACGCCCGCGCAGCGCAGCTACAACATGTCGCGCATTCGCAGCGCGCACACGCAGCCCGAACTGCGCGTGCGGTCGTATCTGCACGGCCTGGGATTCCGCTATCGTCTGCACGGAAAATCGCTGCCGGGCAAACCGGACCTGGTCTTCGCCCGCGCGCGCGCCGTACTGTTCGTCCACGGCTGCTTCTGGCACATGCATCGCTGCAAGCGCGGCAAACCGGTTCCGGCGACGAACGCGAGTTTCTGGGCGAACAAGCGGCGCTTGAACGTGGAGCGCGACCGGCGCAATCGCAAAGCGCTGCGCGCGGACGGCTGGCGCGTGTTTGAGATCTGGGAATGCCACACGCGCGACGAAGAGAAGATGCGGACGAAACTCGAGCCGCTGATCGGGTTCCTGCGCGCGGCTATTGAACGTCGTTTTATTGAACATCGACCGGCAGGTTCTCGCCCGTCGAATAGCTCACGTACATCAGAAGCGTCGCGCCGCTCGTCAGTTTCAGCTGCGCGTGCGGGATGAAGGAGCCGGTTTCGCGCACCAGGATATTCAGCGTATCCAAAGAGCTGCCGGCCAACTGGGAAAGCATGGTTGCGGGGATGGTCAGCGTGCCGCTGTTGGCCGGGACCGTGCAATCGAGCGAGACCTGTCCGCCGGTGGCTGCGCTTCCGTTGAGGAACGCCGTGAGCACCGCGCCCGCATCGAAGGCCGCGCCGTTCCAGTTCAGCGTCTGGTCCTGCGTGCGTATGAAAGACGGAGGCGTGGCCCCGCTGAGTTGGAATGGCGCGGGGAGGGTGAAATTGAACGACGATGTTGCGAGATCCGTGCTGCCGGACGTTTGCCAAGTCCAGGTCCCGCCGGCGATCGCGGGCGTAGGCGGAGCGGACAGCGGCCCTTCCGTCGTCTGGGGCAGGGTCCCCGAAAAGTTCAGCGTCGTCGCGCCGTTTTGCAGGACCGCCGAGCCGAGGTCCGGAGGCGTGGGCAGACTGGCGTTGCCGACTGCAATCTGCCCCAAGTACGCAAATCCCCCCGTGCTTGTCCGCCCGATTGAACATCCCGGCGCGGTCGGTAAAAACAATGACGCAATTTGTCCCGCTGTCATCTCCGTAGGATTCAGGTCGTCATACTCGTCGCGCGAAGCGGCGGACGCTGTCGCGACATCGAGGGTCGTGCTCATGTCGATCTGGCCGACCGCGATATACCCGCCGCTGTCGAGCGTCGCCATGTCCGCGACCGAGAGTTGGAAGGGATGCACGCACGGTGCGCCGGTCGAGGTTTTGCTGATGGTCGATGAAGTCTGCATCTGGCTCCATTGGTTCTGGCTGGAGTAGGAGAGTACGAGCGGGACGTAGCAGCCATCGGTTACTGCCGAACCCGCGGGTATTTGGAACCAAATCTCATCAATGCCGGGCGTGGCGCGATGCGGAGGCGGACTGACGACAGTTGCCGGAACTCCGCCGACCGTCACGCTCACAGGCGTGTTGTACCCGAGCCCCGATCCGGTGATGCGAATCGTCTGGCCGGGTTGCGCGGGAGTCGTGAGACCGATGGGGCTGAGGGAGCCGTCCGCCGCGACCGATTGCGCGATAACAGGCCCGCCCAAGTTGGTGAAAAAGGCGAAGCTCGCCGGG
Source organism: Bryobacteraceae bacterium (assembly GCA_030036985.1). Classification (GTDB taxonomy): domain Bacteria; phylum Acidobacteriota; class Terriglobia; order Bryobacterales; family Bryobacteraceae; genus BOG-234. Next base: position 3,105 of record JASHSD010000369.1, on the reverse strand, counting down.
ACCACATTGACGTTGGTCCAGCCGGTGGGCTGCCCCGCGAACTGGTATTCAATCTCCGCGCCGCCCAATGGCATGTTCAGCGGGATCACAAAGGTGATGCTGGTCGCGTTGACGCTGAGGATCTCGAGCGGAATGGCGAGGCTTGAGCCTGAGTGCCGTATGGAAATAGTTGTCTCCGATGCAGACGGCGCGGGCCGGCCGCGCAACAACGGGTTTGCCGTTGCGCCGGGCGCGGGAGCGTGCAGAATCGCCATCATGCCTGGAGAAACGATGTTCGAATAAGCCGACACGCCAACAAAATCGACTTCGCTGAAGAACGGATTCACCAGCGCGGGCGGAGCGGTTTGGACCGACGCGGCATTCAGCACAGTCGCGTTCTGCGCCTGAATAACTCCCGCAATCGCGAACAGCAGCCCGGCGGTTCGGAATGACAGTCTCATTGGAAATCCACCGGTCTGGTATCGCCGCTGCTCCAGTTCACCAGCATAAGAGTCCCGGACGATTGCAGAAACGCGTGCGGGATGCTCGCGCCCGTCTCGGTGACCGACACCGTTAACACGCCGCTTCCGCCCGGGGTGAACTGAGCCAGCAGATTCGCCGGAATCGTAAGCGCTCCGGCCTGCGCGGGCGCAACGCAGGACACGGCGCCCGATCCCAGGCCGGTGAGGGTCATCTGCAGCATCGCCCCGGAATCGAATCCGGCGCCGTTCCATGTGATCGTCTGGTATTGCTCCGTCGGGATGATGATCGGCGCGCCGCTATTCAACTGAACCGGCGCGGCGAGGTTGAAGTTGAACGATCCGGAAGGCGCGCCGGAAGCTCCGGAGGAGTTCCATGTCCACGCGCCGCCGGCGATCTCGGGCGCGGGAAGATTGTTGAGTGGCGCGTCGGCTGTGGGCGGCAGCGTGAGCGAATATTCGAACCCGCTCGCGGCTGTCAAAGTGAGGGTCGTGCTCGCATGCTGCAGCGTAACGCTCCCGGAGAATGGCGGTCCGATAATTGATACCACCAGGCCCGCGGGTGCGTTCGACCCCACGCTGCATCCCTGCGCCGGCGGCTCGGTGAAATAACTCGCGATCTCCGCGGCCGTCAGGGAATTGAAGGTGGCGCTCGCCGATTCCTGCCGCGACGCCTGTTGCGCCGAGGCTGCCTCGAGAGCCGTGGTCATCGAGATCATGCCGGTTTCGACCGTGCCGCCGGCGTCGAGCGTCTGCAGCGCCGAAGTCGAGAGCTGAAACGGATGCTGGCACGGCATTCCGCTGGATGTTTTGCTGAGATACGATGTCGCGGTACTCGATCCCCAACTCACGGTCATGGGAACATAACAGCCGTCCGGCGTACCCGACGCGATCTGAAAATTGATCTGAATCAAGCCCGGTTCGTCCGGAGCGATTCCCGCATAAAGCACCGTTTGCATCACCCCGCCCAGCGTCACTTGCGGCGAGCTTTGCGGCAGCGCGCCGATTCCCGTCCCGAAGATTTCGATAGCCTGACCCGGCTGCACCGGAGTGGAAAGCCCGTTGGACGTCGCCGGGCCGCTCGCACTGACATTGACGCCCGGAGCCGGCGTGGTGTACAACGCAAAATCGCTCGCCGCGATCGTAATCGCCGCCCACTGCGTCAACTCGCCGGCCTGATGGTAGATCAGCTGCGCGTTGCCGAGCGGCGTATCCGCGGGCACGAGGAATGTAATGCCTGACGAAGTCGCATTCTCAACCTGCGCCGGAATCGGAGTGGACGATCCGACGGGGCGAATCGAGACGACCGCGCCCGCAATGGTCGGTTCCTGGTAGAGCGTGGAGTAATCGGTAACGAACGCGAGCGACCCGGGCGCAACCGGAGCGGTCGCAGAACCGCCCGCCGCGGCAACCGCCGCATTCCGCACCTGCGCGGGCAAGGCGCCCGCAAGAAGCAAGAGAATGGCGGCCAAACGCACCGGTACATTCTCTCATTCTGCCCTCTCAGTTACAAGACTTTTTGGTAAAACTCCTCGTATTGCGGAATGATTTTTTCCGTGCTGAAGCGCATCATTGCGGTAATGCGCGCGGCGCACGCCATGCGTTCGTGCAGGCGATCGTTCGTCACCAGTTGCGTTGCGCGTTCGGCCAGCCGCGGAATGTCGCCCACGTCCTGCAGGAATCCGTCCTGGCCGTCCGTTATCAGCTCCGGAATACCGCCCACGCGCGTGGCCACCGGTACGACGCCGCACGCCATCGCCTCCAGCGACGCTAGTCCGAACGACTCCATCTCGCTCGGCATCAGCAGCACGTGCGCGAGCCGGATCAGATTCTCCACATGGTCCCGTTTGCCGGTAAATTCCACGTCTTTGCTGACCCCGAGGGTCCACGCCAGATGCTCCGCGGGACCGCGCTCCGGGCCGTCGCCCACCATCAGCAGCCGCACGTTGGCGTGCTGGCGCACTTCGGCGAAAATGCGGATGCAATCCAGCACGCGCTTGACCGGCCGGAAATTCGAAAGGTGGATCAGCAATTTCTCGCCATTCGGCGCGAATTCGGCGAAGCCGGCGCGCTCCGGATCGGGCCGGTAGGTTTCGCAGTTCACGAAATTGTAGATCACCCGGATTTCGTTCTGAATGCCGAAGACGTTGACGGTGTCCTTGCGCAGATCTTCGCTGATCGCGGTGACGCCGTCCGATTGCTCGATTGAAAATTTCGTGATGCCGAAGTACGAGCGGTCCGCGCCCACAAGCGTGATGTCGGTGCCGTGCAGCGTGGTGATGAACGGCAGGCGGCGCTGAGCGGCGGTCATCTGGCGCGCCAGCAGCGCCGAGATGCTGTGCGGGATGGCGTAGTGGACGTGGAGCAGGTCAAGGTCGTAGCTCTCGGCCACGTCCGCCATGCGCGAAGCCAGCGCGAGACTGTAGGGCGGATATTGGAACAGCGGGTAGTTGGATACCTCGACTTCGTGATAACGGATGCGCGGAATCCCCGGATCGAGGCGGATGGGATTCGAATAGGTGATGAAGTGGATCTCGTGGCCGCGCGTGGCGAGCTCAAGCCCGAGTTCGGTCGCGACAATGCCGCTGCCGCCGTAGGTGGGATAGCAGGTGATGCCGATTTTCAAGACCGCTCCCTGACGGTCGCG
>JASHSD010000368.1 GCA_030036985.1 Bryobacteraceae bacterium | reverse complement strand
CCCTGCGGCGGCAGTTTCCGCCCATCCATCCAGATGTGACGCAGGCCGTTATTCGCTTCGTACTCGATCAGAATCATTTTCGGATTGGCGACGTTCATGATCCTGCGCGGCTGAGGCTGTTGGTGAAACTGCAGAAAGCCCATGGGCAGACAATTGGCGTCGGGGTTATCGCGTGCCTGCCGATCGTCCCGCATTTTCCGGATATCTTTTGCCCATTGGGTGTACGGCAGCCCGCCCTCCATGTTCGCGCCCGCCTCGAAGAAGGTCGCCACCGGCGGGCCTTTCGGATCGAACGGGAACGGCGCGATCGTTATATCAACCGGAATGCCGCCGCCACGAGCGCCCGCACGCGCGCCCCCGTTGCGGCCCCGACCCGCGCGCGGCGGTCCGCTGTTGGCGTGCATCCAGAGCCCGGAAAGGTCTGGTTTCCCGTCAGCTGTCCGCGGAGTCGGCGCGTCTCCGCGTACTTTGCCGCTGGCATCGCGCGGGACGTTCGGATCCTGCATCGCCGGCCATTGCGCAGCGATCGGAATCGAACCCACAGTAAGAATGCTGAATAGAAGAGCGGTTACGCTCATACGCTTCGTCGTCATTAGTTCCCTCCGCCCCGCCTGACCGGCTTTCCGTACAACTCAAACGAGGCAACATTCACATAGCCGCCGGACCCGTGGCCGCTTCCGGGCATCAAATCGACGAAGCCCACCTCGTCTACCTTGCTGAGGTCCGGCGCGTCGGCCCAATTCGAAGCTTCGCCCACTGGCCCGTAGCGGCCGATAGTCACAATTCGATCGATGTCAAGCTTCATCCACCGCAAGCCGGCAAACGCGAATTCGCTTTCAAGAAAGGTCGTCGTGGACGACTCCGCGTGATCGCCGACCAGGAAGGTCCCGTCCATCAATTTAATCAGTGGCCGGACCGCGTGGAATCCGGACGCCCGCGTAGTCCAGCGCACTTTCGCCAGACCGGTCAGATCCACGAAGTTATCCTTATCGCGCAGAGTTGCGGCAAACGGCGTCGCGCACATCCCGGTCCAGATGTTCGTGGGACCGGGAGGACCCGAAATCCAGATGCGCTTGTTCGGATCCGAAGCCGTCGCCGAAGGCCCATACATCTTGAATTCGAGGTTCGGGTTGGTGACGACGACCTCGCCCGGGGCGATCGCATGAGCCGGACCTGTAATCTTCCACGTCTCTTTAAAAAACAACGGAGGAGAAGACTGAACCTCCGGCCCCCGGCCGCGGCCTCCCTGGCGCTGCACGCCGGAGCGAGGCGCCTGCTGAGCGTCGCCCTCAAATGCGAGCCCCGCGCAGACAATCAGGCCGAACAGAACAATCGCAATCCGACGTAACATCAGGTTCTCCCTTTGACAGCCGACTGATCCAAAACCAGGCGCGAAAATCAATATACACCGCGGCTGCTTCGCCCCGGGATGGTGGCGCAGGCTTCAGCCTGTGAGTGCCCGCCGCGGGGGCACGAAAGCACACGCGCCCACGCTGCGCGGAGATCCGCCGGTCATGAGCGCCATTAATCCGGGAAAAGAGTCGGAGGGTTCGGAAGTCGCGGCATCGAGATAGTCGATACCAACAGTTTTGAGCTGAGCCAGATTCGGGCAATAGGGCGCGCCTCCGTTTGTCCCGCTGATTCCATTTGCGCAATTGATGAGGTCCAGGGCATGCATCCCGTCGATACTGATAAGCAATACATGCTGGATATTGCTCCGATTGTTGGCAGAGCCCTGACCGAATGCCTGCTGCGCCGGCATCATGGCCAGGACGAACGTGAACGTCCACACACTTAGCTTCACATTGTGTTTCATTCGTGCCTCTTTCTGGCTTGAGAGCGAGAAAGCAGTTCAGTCTCGCGTCTCAGCGAACCAGTATGCGCGTGTTTGGTTAACGGGGTATTTCATGCCCCGACAACCTAAATGTGAACCGGGATTTACCTCACATCCGAATCGGGACTCTCGCTCACAGTTGAGATCCGCAGTCATCGAGAATTCGCTAAGACGTAATCAAAAGAGCATCCACCGGGAGCTAGCCTGTTCCGTGAGGTCCTTGTATGGCTATGACGGCGAATAGACTGGTATCGGTTCTGGCTACGGCGGTTGCAGCGCTCGCGTTATCCGCGCCGGGCATGGCGGCCGATCCGGGCGCTCCAAGCCAGGGAAAAGCAGGCTCGGGCAAAATCAGGCACGTGCTCCTGTTGAGTATTGATGGCATGCACGCAGTGGACTTCTACAACTGTGCGCACGGGATTGCGGGCGTTAATGGCGGAGCCGCTTACTGTCCCAACATGGCAGCCCTTAGCGGGACCGGGATAAACTATGTTGCCACCTCGTCGTCAATGCCCTCCGACTCCTTTCCTGGGCTCGCGGCGCTGGTTACGGGCGGCTCTCCCAAGACGACAGGCCTCTACTACGACGTCGCATATGACCGGTCGCTCGAACCGCCGGCGGAGACGACCGGTACGGGCCTGGCCGGCGGGACATGCACGCCCTATGCGGCGCCAACCGGGACAACGACCGACTACGACCAAGGCATTGATATCGATGACACCCAGTTGAACGGAGGGGCGCCGGGCGCCGCGCCGACCGATGGAGGCATCGCCTCGATCGATCCGAAGAAACTGGTACGGGACCCGGCCGCGGGTTGCGCCCCCGTGTTTCCGTGGAACTTCGTCCGCACGAACACGATATTCAGCGTGGTCCACGCGGCGGGCGGATATACGGCCTGGATTGACAAGCACCCGTCCTATTCGTTTGTGGCTGGTCCCGGCGGCACGGGCCTGGACGATTATTACTCGCCGGAAGTGAATTCGGCTGTGATCCCCTTGCCTGGGGTAACGACCGCGCAAGGCGCTTCGTGCGATCCGGTCCGCGACACGTCCAATCTGTCGTCGTGGACGGACAGCTTCGCAAACATCCAGTGCTACGATGCGCTGAAAGTGAATGCGCTGCTGAACGAGATTGCGGGCAAGACGCACATGGGCGCGCCCGCGCGTGTGCCGGCAGTCTTCGGCATGAACTTCCAGGCGGTGTATTTTGGAGAAAGTCTGAATGAACCTTCGGTGGGCGCGGGCGGTTATCAGAATGCCGCGGCCCTGCCCAGCGCGGAGTTGCTGCAGGAGATCGAGGGAGTGGACGCCTCGATCGGCCAGATCGTCGGCGCGCTTAAAGCCGCGGGTATCTACGAAAATACGCTCCTCATCATCACGGCAAAGCACGGAGCTTCGCCCATCGACCCGACGCGCTATGTCGCGGATGGAACCAATACCCCTGCGACGCTGCTCGGGACCGCCATTCCCTACTCGGAGTCGCCGCTGAATCCGACAGGTATCGGCGCAACGGAAGACGATATTTCCGTGCTCTGGCTGAACCCGGGCGCGAGCGTGACCGCGGCTGTGGATCTGCTCGAACAAAATGCGGCGGCGATCGGTCTGGGTGAAATTTATTATGGGCCGACCCTGGCGCTTAACTATAATGTGGGCGGCCTTGGGCCTGGACTCGATCCGCGCACGCCGGACATCATTGTGACGCCCAACGTGGGCGTGACATATTCGAGCAGCACAACCATGATCGCCGATCACGGCGGCTTCGCTCATGACGATACTAACGTCATGCTGCTGGTGGCCAATCCGGGCTTTAAGGCCCAGACAGTCGCCGCGACAACGCGAACCGCGCAGGTCGCGCCGACGATTCTCAGCGCCTTGGGGCTGGATCCCGACTCGCTGGACGCAGTGACAGCGGAAGGGATCGAAGTCCTGCCGGAGGTCGAGGCTCAGCTCGCACAATAGCCGTTACCGATTTCGTGAGAACGTGCAGCCGCGCGGGCCCGTCTTCATGCCCGCCGGCCACGCGGTCCTTTTAGATCGACGACCTCGACCGATGCACTCAGGAATTACCTGACGGCCGGCGATTCGAATTCCGCCTGCAACCCCACGCTGACTGTAATCGCGGGTCCGAACGGCTCAGGTAAGAGAGTGCCTTCGCGCGCACTATTGGCGGCGCCGGGGACGCAGAACCGGATCGCACGCGTCGACCGGCGAGAACGCCGCCTCACTGAATGTCAAAATCGGCGATGCGCCGGGCCATTTTACCCGCCCCGTCGGTGGCGGTGATTTCCACCCTATAAGAACCGGCGGCAAGCGATGAAAGCGGCAGGCGTACTCCGACCGGGACCGTGAATTTGCCGCCTCCTCCAGGGGGATCGATCTTCTCGGCGCCGCCATCCCACTTCACCGCGCCGGTCTTGCTATCCAGGATGCGAAGTCCCACGATCGCCGGCTCCGTGGCCTTCGTCGTGTACACCTCGAAGTAGCAGAAGGCCTGCCCGGATGCGCTGAACACGTTCGAACCCGTGGGAATCACCTGTATGAGCCCGGCAATCAGCGGCGTTCCTGAATCGATCAGCGACGCTTCAAGGCCCAGCTCGGAGGTCGGCTTCGCTTCCTTACTCAACGCGATTCCGCTGATGGCAAACTGACCACGGTCATATGCGCCGATATCGAGCGGCGTCTCTACCTTCCCAAAGCCGGCGCCACCCGAACTGAACACGACCGTGAGTTTGTATCGGCCTGGAATAATCCGAAACTCTTTCTCGTAATGGAGCGGCTTCTCTTTCCATTTGTCCAGATCTTGTCTGCTAGCGAAATTCTCCTTGACAATGTCGCTGAAACGGGCGGCAACAGCGCCATCGTCTCCCGATGCGATGCCCAGAATATTCATCTCGGCGTGCAGCTTGCCCTTCTGATTCTCAAAGCGGAGCGCATCGGCTGCGATCTCCATCGTGACGTGAACGCGCGCGACGTTCGGGGCCGTGTAAAAGAATGGCGCTTCGATCGCGGCCGCGGCGCCCGTCTCCTGGGCGGCGGCGCGCTTCTCCAGATCCTGCGCCACACGGCTCTCGGCGAGCAGGTCCTGCGGCTTACCAAGGCAGTAACCCGACCGCGCACGCACCTCGACGCCGCCGCGGTCCACCTTGACGCGCAGCTTGTGGCAATCCCCTCCTTTCGCATCGGGCGGCGTATAGCCGAGCACGTAATACTGTTTCTGCTCCGCCCCGATTCTTTGCAATTGGGCGAGAACGTCGTTGGATGCGACCAGGAAACCTCCCGTACCCTTGGCAAGGGCCGGAGGAATGTTGTTGATATCCGGCGTGTCGCAGGGGGCCGGCGACTCTTCCGGCGAGGTTGGCGCCCTCCACCGCCGGTTCGGTTGTTGGCCGCAATCCGATTGCTCCGGGGGCGACGCGCTGACGGACCTCTGCGCAACCGGATACAGCCCGACATTGGAACGATTGCAGATCTGAACCAGGTCGTTGATGTCGGCTTCCTGCGCCGACCCGAACGATGCGCCGCTGGTGAACAGAACAATGATCTTCCGGCCAGGCGCCGCATTAAGGTTCCGGGCAAGATCCTCCACCGCCTGGATCAGGCCACGGATATTGCCGTAGGCAGCCGCCGCTGCCTGCGTACGTTCGGCGACGGATGGCGCCGAAGTCGAGTCCGACGTGCTGAAGCCCATGCCGCGCACGGCCGTTTTCAGTCTCTCTGCATCTCCCGTAAAGCTCTGCGCTACACGAAGCCCTCCGTCGAAATTCACCACCGCCATCAGGTTGGCCGGGCCAGCGCTCGCATCCACGAAGCCGGCGGCCGCCTGGCGCAGTCCTGCCTGATCGGCTGCGCTCAGTCCTGCGTCATCGAAGAACAATACGAGCCGTCGCGGCTCGGAAGGGGATGGATCGGCTCCCACGGAAAAACTGCTGATGGTCTGCTCCTTGTTGTCTTCCCAGATGCGGAAATCTTTTGCGGTCAGGTCGCGGATGTGCTCGCCTTTCCTGTCGGTGACCACCGCATCCACCAGAACAATTTTGCTTTCCGATTGGAATACCGCCGGCTGCTGGGCGACGGCCGCAGTCAAAGACAAGCAAACCGAAATCGCGGCCGCCCTCACTGAATATTCACCGTCCCGTTGCGCGCGCTCATGGTCTGCCCTTCCGAGTCTCTCACCACCACGCGGACCACGTAGCGCCCGGGTCCGACGTTGAAGGTCTCCTTCACCGCCAAACCGGAGCCGAGCACCTTTTCCAAAGTCTGTGCACGCAGGCGCAGATCGATAACCCTCTGAATCCCGCTCACGTACCGGCCGTTCTGGTCGAACAAGCCGGTGACAACGGTCAAGGTGTCTTCGTTCCGATCTCCGGCGCTCCGGAACTTGAGGCCGTTCAAATCCAGGTGCGATTCGATTGTGAGTTCCGCCGTTGCGTCGCTCAGTTTAAAGAAATCCGTAGTCACTTCGACCGGAATATCGCGCGCCTCCTCCAGCGAGAACACCGCTTCCCGGATTTCTTCTTTCGCCTGTTCGGCGGGATCGGCTGCGTGATTCGGGGCCCAATATCCGCGGCGCGCCTGCAGATCCAGGCCCTTTGCATTGACCAGCATGACCTTCAGATTGTGATAGCTGCCATCGAACTTCAGGTTCTGCGGCGAGAACCCCAGCACATAAGTGAATTCCGGCGGTCCCGCCAATCGATTCAGTCCTTCGTCGAGTCCGTTGTCATTGTGAAAATATCTTCCGCCCGTGGCGTCCGCGAGTTCGGCCATCACGTTTTCATCCGCCTGCGCGCTCTCGAACTTGTAGCGCATCCTGATCGAATTCAGCCAGTCGCGGCTGGAGGCGGCGTCGCCCAGAAACTTCGTATACAGTCCGCGCGCGTTCAGGCTGCTGATGACCACTTTCGATCGAATCGCACGATCCACCAGTTCCGATTCCTGCTCGCGCGAATCGGCCAGGACCATGTATCCCGGCGAAACCAGCACGATGCTCCGGCTCCCCGGCATTACAGAAAGACGCTGAATCACGCCGGCCATGACGTTCATGCTCGACCCAGTATCGACGTGGTTGGCGCTCAGCATCTGGTGCGCGATCGATTGCGCCACCTGCGCGGCGTTGTCGAGGTGCGGATAACACCGGAGGACTTCCGCCGTGGCGGCCGCGAGCGCCTGCTCATCCTGCAGATTCACGATACGATCGGATTCGTACTCGGTGATGCCTGGCGGACACTCGATGCCGGGAGGCGGAACAGCGCTCGGGCCGACGGAGATTCGCGACAGGGCTTCGCGGAGTTTGTCGCGATCGTTGGTGAAATCGAGCGTGACGCGGCCGGAAGTGGTGAAGAGAGCCGCGCGCGCGGTCGGCGCGAGTTTTGCGAAGTGCCGTTCCGCGGCTGCGCGCACCTGAGAGAGATTTTCGGAGTTGAGATGAATGTCGTCGAAAAGATAGGCGATGTAGCGGTCGGGCAAGGGCTTGTCGAGACCCGCCAATGAAGCCGGCGCCGCGGCGGTTGCCGGGTCGGATTGCCTGCCAGCGGAGACCTCAGTCCCCGGCGCCCCACCGGCCTGCACGGAAAATCTGCTGATTACCTGCTCCTTGCCTTTGTCGAAGAGCCGAAAATCTTGCTGGCGCAGGTTCCCGATGGCCCTGCCTTTGCTGTCGCGCACTACAACCGGCACGGAAACCAGATTCACTTTGGTGCTGAACGTCGCCGGAGACTGGTGAGACGTGATCTCCGGCTGCTCCTGTGCCTGCGCGGCGCAGACGACGAGAATAACCAGAGTACACAGATATCGGCTCGGGTCGATTCGCACCTGGGTCTAAGGATAGCTCGCGTGTTGGTGGGCCGGAAGCCTGAGGGGAAGTTTTCGAAAGCGTCTTCAACATCACCAGTTGGTGATGTTGGCGCTAAAATCGGAGGCGGGATGAGACGAGCTACGATCACGATCGGCGACGAAATCGAAGCGCAGCTTGATGCCTGGATGCGCCGGCAGGACGCCGCGCCTCCGTTGACAGCCGTGCTGCAGACCGCCCTGAAGGAATTTCTGGCGCACCGCGGCTTCGCGGCGCCGTCCGGAAATCTGCATGTCACGCCCAGCAAAAAGGGCAGCGGATCGCGCGACATCAGCGTCGCGCACGACCGTTATCTGGCCGGCAAATGAGCGGCGTGGTGTTGGCGGACACAGGTCCTCTGTACGCGCTCGCCGATCCCTCGGACCAGTTCCACGGCCGGGCTCATCGTGAACTTGAGACTATTGTGAGCCGAAACAACTCCGTTGTGGTTATTTTTCCGGTTTTGTGCGAAGCCCACACGCTGGTTCTCCGGCGGCTGGGCGGGAGGTACGCAGCCGGGTGGCTCGGCGAAGTGCTGTCCGGCAGCCTGCCGGTTAACCCGGATACGAACGACTATCTGGATGCGACTGTCGGCCTGCGAAAATATTCCGATCATCCGATTACTCTGGTCGATGCTCTGCTTGCGCGGCTGACGCGCAGACTGGAAGCGCCGGTCTGGACCTTCGACCGGCACTTCGTAACGATGCGAACGAGTGTGTGGAAGCCCGCGCTCACCTGAGATGTCTGAATGGCGGCGCGGGCCACGCCGCGGTTCGGCGCTGAAGACTTTGCGCGACGCCGGATTCGTCGAGATCGTCGGCGACGCTCCCGATCAGACGGTGCAACTTACCGACACCGGCGCGCCAGTCGCGCGCGTCGCGCATCCTGCATAGTTTCGGCAGATAATGGACCGTCGCCGATCAGCGCATATCTCAGTCGACCGGCCGGCAGTAAAATAAGGCTGTACTGAAAATGGGGCTGGCCATCGATATTCTCGGAGACGCTTTTGCGCAAGCGGCCGCCGAAGCGGGGCTTCGGGCCCGGCGTGAAGCTTTGGCCGCCGGCCACGCGGTCGTTTACATCGACGACCTCGACCGATGCATTCAGGAATTACCTGACGGCCGGCGATTCGAGGTCCACTTGCAACCCGGCGCTCCCCGCGATTCCCACGTCCGCATGCTGCGCGAGCTTCCGGCCGCCCGCGGGTGAACCCTCCCACGCTGACTGTGATCGCC
>JASHSD010000367.1 GCA_030036985.1 Bryobacteraceae bacterium | reverse complement strand
GCCATTATTCCGCAAGCGAAAAACACGGGGCGTTCGGCGCTGAGCCTGGGATGCTGCGGGGCGCGCGCTTATCTCGACGTGCTTTCGGACGACGTCGCGCTCTACGCCGTGCCGGGCATCGCGCTGGAGGCGTTCGCGGAACGCGTGGCGGCGCTGGCGAGAGCCAACGGGATTCTCACGAAATTCCATCAGATCCGCAGGAAAGATATCGAATCCGGGAACAGTCCGAGCGTTCAGGAATCGCTGCTGGCGTTGCAAATGGCCGGGTAGAGGCATGGCCATCGCGACCGTCAATCCCGCCACGGGAGAAATGTTGAAGTCGTTCGAGCCGCTCTCGGGCGAGCGGATCGAAGCGAAGATTCAGCTCGCGGCCGACATGTTTCCGCGCTTTCGCAGGCTGACGTTCGCGGCGCGCGCGGCCATGATGAACAAAGCCGCCGAAATTCTGGAACGGGACAAAGAAGACCTGGGCCGGCTGATGACGACCGAGATGGGAAAGACGTTCCGTTCGGCTGTCGACGAAGCAGTGAAATGCGCATGGGCGTGCCGGTATTATGCGGAGAACGCCGAGCGCTACCTGGCAGACGAAGAGGTCGAGACAGGGGCCAAACGCAGCTACGTGAAGTACCAGCCGATGGGCGTGGTGCTGGCCGTCATGCCTTGGAATTTTCCGTTCTGGCAGGTGTTTCGGTTCATTGCGCCGGGTCTGATGGCAGGCAACGTCGGGCTGTTGAAACATGCTTCGAACGTGCCCCAGTGCGCGCTGCGAATCGAAGCGATTCTGCGCGAGGCCGGTTTTCCCGAAGGCGCGTTTCAGACGCTGCTGATCGGGGCGAAGCAGGTGGATGCGATTCTTGCAGACCCGCGCGTCGCCGCCGCTACGCTCACCGGGAGCGAAGGCGCGGGCGTCGAGGTCGGCGTGTCGGCGGCGAAGCGCGTTAAGAAGGTGGTGCTGGAGTTGGGCGGAAGCGATCCGTTTATCGTGATGCCAAGCGCGGATATCGATGCCGCGGCGGAATGGGCGGTCAAGGCGCGCGTGATCAATAACGGCCAATCCTGCATCGCCGCGAAACGGTTCATCGTGGCGAAGGAGATTGCCGATCGGTTTGAAACGAAATTCGTCGAAGGCATGAAGGCGCTGAAGGTGGGCGACCCCATGGACCCGTCGGTGCAGGTGGGACCGCTGGCATCGGAATACGCGGTGAAGGGTTTGGATGAGGCGGTGCGGCAGACGGTCGACGCGGGCGCCACGGTGCTTACGGGCGGCGCGCCGTTTAACTGCTCGGGATATTTTTACGAGCCCACTGTGCTCACGAATATTCCGAAGAATTCGCCCGGATATCGCGAAGAGTTGTTCGGTCCCGTGGCGTGCGTGTTTCGGGCGAAGGATATCGGCGAAGCGATTCGCATCGCCAACGACAGCCGCTTCGGTCTCGGCGCGAGCGTCTGGACCAACGATGCGGCCGAGCGCGAGCGGTTCGCGGACGAGATCGAAACCGGCATGGTGTTCGTGAACAAGATGGTGGCGTCGGATCCGCGCATGCCGTTCGGCGGCGTGAAATGGTCGGGGCACGGACGCGAATTGGGCGGAGCGCACGGCATCCGCGAATTCACCAATATCAAAACGATCTGGGTGGAGTGAAACGATGGCGAATCTGGGATTCATCGGCTTGGGTGTGATGGGCGGCCAGATGGTGGACCGGTTGATGAGTCACCGCCACACGGTCATCGGCTACAACCGCACGCGTAAGAAGGCGCAGTGGCTGATCGATAAGGGCATGAAATTCGCGGATACGCCGCGGGCGGTTTGTGAAGCGGCCGACATCGTGCTTTCGATGGTCACAAACTCCGAGGCGCTGGAACAGGTGGCCGAAGGTCCGGACGGCATACTGGCGGCCATCAAGCCGGGCCAGGTACTGATCGATATGAGCACGGTCAGTCCTGCGACGAGCCGGCATCTTGCGGAGAAGGTTCGCGCCAAGGGCGCGGACATGCTGGATGGGCCGGTTTCGGGCAGCGTGATTACGCTGCAGCAGGGCAACCTTTCGGTGATGGTGGGCGGACGCAGGGAGACATTCGAGCGCGTGCGGCCGATCCTTTTGGACATCGGTCCGAAGGTCACGCATGTGGGCGAAAACGGCTTGGCGTTGGTGATGAAGATCGCGACCAACCTGAGTCTCGTGGTGCAGATGCTGGCTTTCTCAGAAGGCGTCTTATTAGCCGAGAAGAGCGGCATTTCGCGGGAAGTAGCCGTGGATGTGCTGACGCACAGCGCTGTGGCTTCGCCCATGATTCAATACCGCGGTCCGTTCGTGCTGAAGATGCCGGATGAGGCGTGGTTCAACGTCAACATGATGCAGAAGGACATGCTGTTGGCGCTGGAACTGGGACGGCAGAAGGATGTGCCGCTGCCCATGTCCGCGGCGTCGAATCAGATGTTGACGGCGGCGCGCGGGATGGGTCTCGAGGAACAGGATTTCGCGGTGGTGTTTCAGGTTCTGGCGCGGATGTCGGGACTGAGTCAATAAGGAGCGAGCCGGTGGGAATCAAGACTTACGGATCGATGGCGGTGGATTGGGAGCAGCGGATCGATTTCGATCGTCTGCGCCGGGAGCGTCTGGCCAAGGCCAAGGCGCAGCTGGCCAAATCGGAGATGGGCGCGCTGCTTGTCTTCGACATGAATAACGTCCGGTACCTGACCGCCACTACGATCGGGACCTGGGCGCAGGACAAGATCAGCCGTTTCGCGCTGCTCACGCGCGGCGAGGGAGAAGCGGCCGAACCAATCATGTGGGATTTCGGTTCCGCGGCGAAGCACCATCAGCTCTATTGCCCGTGGATGGGCGAGCGGTCGCGCGCAGGGATTTCCATGCTGCGCGGCGCCATGTCGCCCGAGATGGGCCGGGCCGAGGATGTCGCGCGCAAGATCCGGGTTGAACTCGAAATGCGCGGGCTGCTGAAAGAGCCGCTGGGCATCGACGTCATCGAGCCGCCGGTGCTGTTCGCGCTGCAGAAGGAAGGGATCACGGTGGTGGACGGGCAGCAGATCATGTCCGATGCGCGCGTGATCAAGACCGAGGACGAGATCGCGCTGCTCAATCATTCCGCCATGATGGTGGACGCGGCTTACGACGAACTCTATCGCGCGATGAAGCCGGGGATGAGTGAGAACCAGGCGGTGGGCCTTGCCAGCAAGGTTCTATACGACCTGGGGTCGGAGTATGTGGAAGCGGTCAACGCTATTTCGGGTGAGCGCTGCAATCCGCATCCGCATGTGTTTTCGGACCGCGTACTTCGGCCCGGCGACCCGGTGTATTACGACATTCTGCATTCCTATATGGGTTATCGCACCTGTTATTACCGGTGTTTTTCCATCGGGTATGCGTCGCATGCGCTGGTGGATGCTTATAAGCGCTGCCGGGATTATCTGGATGCGGCGATTTCGCTGGTGCGGCCGGGTCGGCACACGGGCGAGATTGCGGCCGTGTGGCCTCGCGCGCAGGAGTTTGGTTTCCCGAATGAAGAAGCCTGTTTCGGACTGCAGTATGGCCATGGCATCGGACTGGCGATTTGGGAAAAGCCGGTGATCAGCCGGTTGGTTTCGCTGGAGCATTCCTATGAAATCAAGCCGGGGATGGTGTTTGCGCTGGAAACCTTCTGGCCTTCGAAGGACGGCTGGAGCGCGGCGCGTATCGAAGAAGAGATTGTGGTCACCGAGACCGGCCACGAAATTATTACGAAGTTTCCGGCGGACCAGTTGATGGTCGCGGGACGGCATTATTACACCGTTGACGGACCGCTTCCGGCCACGCGTGAACATGACGCTCCGGCAAGCGATCGGGTGCTGGAGATGGTGGAAGCGCGCGCGCGACGGGAGCCTGTGGGTGTGGGGGATTGACGGGTCGCTGCGCGGATGCTCAAAGCGTGCACAGAACGAATTGCTTCAGTAGCACTCGTGGCGCAGACTCTCAGTCTGCCGTGCCCGGACTCTTCCGGGAACTCACTACACAGACTTTAGTCTGCGCTTACACAGGCGCTCCGGAAACCCCGGTTTGGGCCGCTCCAGGCCAGGCGGATTGCCAATCCGCCGGACCCAGAGGGTGCCCCTACCATCCTGCCCTACACGGGAATGCAGTTTCCCATTCTGGTGGGCTGGAGCCCGTGCCACCGTTCTGGGGCGAAGAATGCGTCCCGAAGAGCCGGGACGCGCCACGGTTGCTTTATGCGGCGGGCGGGATATTGAGCCGCTTCTCGATTTCGAGAACCCGGCCTTCGAGCGTTCCGATGCGGCTGCGGATCGCCGCCTCGTTGCCTTCGAGTTCAACCATGCGCTTCTGATTCGTCTGGGCAAAATTGTAAAACGCTTTCAGCACCTCGGTCTGCGAATCGGCGATCCGCTCGACGAGATCGTCGTAGCGGTGATTGGCCTCCGCGTTCATCTGGTCAAGCTTCTGGTTGATCTCTGCACGGAGGTCTGCAAGGTCGCCTTTGATCTCCGCACGGAGATCGGCGACGTCGCCTTTCGTGGCGGGTGCGTTTCGGTCGTCCATGTTTTCTTCCTTTCACTATACGAAATAAAGCCCGCTCGGCTGTGATGCGATGCCGAGCCTGCGATACAGTGAATTACGCGTGCCTGGAAAAACTGCGATTACCGCGACACTGGCACGCCCAAACAAGAGCGACGCGCAAACTTCCGGCGGCTGGCTGGGCCCGATCGTAATGCTGGCCGCGACGCTCGTTTCCTACATCGACCGGCAGACGCTGGCCGTGCTCTCGCCGATGATCCTCCACGACACGGGATTAACGGCCGAGAACTTCAGCGTCGTGCTTTCCTTCTTCTCGATTTCCTATATGATAGCCAACCCGCTCTGGGGATCGGTGCTCGATTTCATCGGCCTGCGGGCGGGCATGGCGATCGCGGTGGCCATCTGGACGCTGGCCAGCACCTCGCATGCATGGGTCGGCGGATTTATCGGATTCGCCATCGCGCGCACGGTTCTCGGCGTCGGCGAAGGGGCTGTGTTTCCGGGGTGCATGAAGATGTCGGCGGACTGCCTGCCGCCGAACAAGCAATCGCGCGGCACGTCGCTCGGCTACAGCGGCGCGGCTATCGGATCGCTGATTACGCCGCTGCTGGTGACACCGTTTGCGCTCACCTTCGGCTGGCGCGGGGCGTTTTGGGTGACCGGCGGGCTTGGCGCGGTCTGGCTGATCTGGTGGTATTTTGTGAGCCGTCCGCCGGTGGTTCCCGTGAAGCCCCGCGCGCATTCGAAGATTCCGTTTCCGAATTTACTCGACCGGCGGGTATGGCTGATCGTTACGACCTATGGCACGGGAGCCGTTGCGCTGGGCGTGATTGCGTATCTTAGTCCGCTGTATCTGAGCCGTGCGCTGAATTTGTCGCAGGCGAAGCTGGGATACATTCTTTGGATTCCCACGCTGGGATGGTGGGCAGGCTACTACTTCTGGGGATGGTTCTCCGACCGCGTCGTGCCCAACGATGCGCGGCCAGTTTGGGTGCTGCTGATGCTCTCGGCGCTCGCGCTGCCGGTGGCGTTCGTCACGTTGTTCCACTCATGGCAGGTCGCGGTGGCGTTCTTTCTCTGGGCGATGTTTGTGGGCGACGGTTTCATCGTTATGGGGCTGCATGTGGGAGCGCGCGTTTTCTCAAGGGATCGAGCGGGGATGGCCGCGGGAATCGGCGGCGGCGCGTGGTCGATGGTGCTGGCGCTGATTCTGCCTGTTTACGGCCGGTGGATCGACGCGCATCTCTATCTGCCCATTTTCGTAACGATGAGCCTATTGCCTTTGTTTGGCACGCTGATCTTTATCGGGCTAAGCCGCCCATGGGCCGGGTCGCGCCGGATTTCAGATGCTACAAGGTAATCTTTGGTTATCTGTCTATCAAGGCACAAAATCGCGGCCAACGCCTGAGTTGCAATAGTAATGATTTGTACCAATCGGCGAAAGTACCCCAAGAGACAGCCTATTGATCACCAGCCCGCAGTTGGATTTGGGCGACACCCGACGGGACTCCGGGCTCTATCCGGCGCCAGATAGTACGGCCTCGAAAGAACCGGATCGATCTCTGCGAGGCGAACTGAGCGACCTTGGGCGGGAACGCGAGAGCGCCGATCTCGCAGGGCAAGCCGAGGCAAAAAGAAATCCCCACCCTTCGCGACTTCCCGCGAAGGGTGGGGAACGAAATGTCAAAGATAACGCAGCGAAACCGAACTGGGTTTATTAGTTGGCGGCAGACAGAACGGGCTTAGCGTGGCAGACCGCGGAGCCTTTGTCGCTGTAGGTAGACGTGCTGATCGTCTGAGCGGGATCCGGCAATGCCGACTCGTAATCCCACGCGTAGCCGTCCGGATTGAGCGTTAACTTCATCACACCCCAGAATTCCCCGGTTGCCGCCTCGAGATACTGTTGGTTGAATATCGCATCATAGTCCGTGCTGGAGGTCGGTGTTTTGTCGACCGCATCGAGTGTCTCGCCACCAGTGCCCACGATGAATTCCCGTATGCCTTTTGTTGGATCGGAAGTCCCGAGCCAAGTGCCGGTGACGCCGGTGACAGAGGTGTCGTCAGCCTCGAAGACGGGCTTGATCGGGGCATAACGGGCGTAGAGGTGGTCGTGTCCGTTCAGCACCAGGTCGGCTCCGGCATCATAGAGCATTTGCCACCAGGCGCCAGCGGTGATGCCCTCTTCGGTGAGGCCGTCGGCCGCACTGTACGTGGGCTGGTGCCAGTAGGCCAGTGTGCATGCGGAATGATTCGCCGCGAGATCGTTTTTCAGCCATGCGGTTTCGGCGGCGAGCCAGGATCCTGAAGACGCACAGCCGCCCGGCTGCGTCTCGCACTCTATGTTGAGCGAGATAAGGTGCCACGCGCCCAGATTGTAGGAGTACCAGCCATCTCCGACTCCGACCGGAGCCGTGCTGCCTGCCGAGGGGCCGTTCGCATACACCGCGGTTCCGAGTCCGCCCGACTGCTCGAACTGCCCCGCTTGCCCATTGGAGTTCGGCACGGGTTGGGTGAAGGCGCCGCCGGTGTCGGGGTTACCGCTGACCGTAGCCATCAGAATGCTGCCGGCGGGAGTCGTAACACCTCCAGCCGTGCTGCTCGTAGTGTTAATCTGGACGCCGTTGAAGTAGGAGAAATAGCCGTAGCCGGCAACTCCGACCGCGCCGTGTTCGGTATAAAACTCGTGGTTGCCGGGCGCGGGCCGGGTGATAAATTTGAAAGCGCCATACGTGAGGTCGTATGAGCTTTCAAAGTCTGAGTATTGGCCTACCTGGTATTGCTCGTCTCCGAGGAGCGCGACGGCGTCGGGTTGCATAGTCTCAACCTGCTGCGCAGTGGCCGCCTGGGATGCCCACAGGTTCTGAGCGGTGTCTCCGGCGCAGTTTTCACCAGCCTTCTCACCGCTCGGCTCCTCGCCTGGCTGGCAGGCGACATCGCCAACCACCGCCAGCACGGGCGATTTGCCCGTCGTTGTATTGCCGCCGGCGTTTTGATTCTGCGCCATCGCCCCGGCTGCGAATGCCAACACCCAAGCGGCCGCTCCTATAAGGGCTGCCGTTCGGAACCTTTTCCGGATCGTTTTCATGCGATTCTCTCCCGTTCGTTCCCGCAGTTGGATAATTGCTAAAGGGCTAGGTTTATCATTTCTATATTTCAGCTGGATGTCGAATAAGAAAAAAAGGCGTAACACAGATTGGAACGTATGGGGGCACACGGGGGTCAGGGCTTCGGCGCTGCAAGCCGGCCTTCGGGCGGCCTGAAGTTCACGAGAAATCCGGGTTCACAGCAGGATTCCGTCGAGCGTCGCGCCGGGCACAAGCCTGCTTGGCGTTGGATTGCGAATCTGCCCTACCTGGTTGGCTGCAGGGCGGGCTTTGTGCTCTCCAGATGGTTCAGGTCCTTGTTGTTTTCGGAGCAGTTGTATTCGATAAGATCGGGAAGGCCCGGCGTCGGCTTCATCGGCGTCAGCGGGCGCGAATGCGTCCACGGCTTCGAATACATTTTGGGATCGTCCACCGTGAACTGGTAGTCCACCTTATCCGGCAATCGCCGGAACGTCTCGATCACATGCAGTTGATCGCTGTGTTGATGTCCCGCGGTATCGAGCCATGTCCATGGCGGGCCCTTCAGATTCGTGGTATCGACGATCAGCGTATCGCCATCCCAATGCCCGACCGAATCGCCCATGAACGACGGTTCCATCTTGTCGGCGTGGGGACGTCCGTCGAGCGGAATCAGGCGGAACATGGTCTCGTATTCGAACAGAATCACGAGGAAATCTTTCGTCTGTACGATGCGCGCGGGATACGGCGACTGCATGATGCGCGGCACGCCCGGAAACCAGCATTTCGAGGTGGGGTCGTCCTTGGCGTCGTGGTTCAGGTACGCCTCGCGGCCGGCTTCCGTGTAAGGGACCTGGTCCTCCTTGCCGCGCGCCATGTTGGGCGTGTAGGGGATGTTGTAGAGTCCCGAAAAATCCGGCTTGCCGTCGGGCATGCGGGGGATGGCCGGGCTTGAATCCGCCGCGGCGAGGATCGAGGCGAACATGGTCGCGGCGAAAATCAGCGATGCCGCGAGAGGCAGGAAAATGCGCATAGTCTTGTTCCGATAGTTTATGCCCGCGAACTGATAATCTCAATGGGAGATATGGGGAGGCATGGCGGCTGAAATTACCATCAAGGTGAACGAACGGTCGTGGAAGGTGGCGGCGTCTGCGGATACGCCGCTCCTGTATGTCCTGGCCAACGAGCTGCATCTTCAGGGACCGCGCTTCGGCTGCGGCCTGGCGCAGTGCGGGTCGTGTTCGGTGCTGGTCAACGGCGTCGAAACGCGCTCGTGTGTAACGCCGGTGGCGGCGGTTCGGGGCAAATCGGTGACCACGCTCGAAGGCTTGCCCGCGTGGTACGCGGCGCGGCAGAAACTCAGCGTCACGCCGGCGCTGCATCCGGTGCAGCAGGCCATGATCGACGAACAGGCGGTGCAGTGCGGGTATTGCTACAACGGCATGATCGTCAAGGCTTCGGAACTGCTGGCGAAGAACCCGCGGCCTACCGACGCCGAGATCCGCACGGCGATGAAAGGCCATCTCTGCCGTTGCGGCACATATCCGCGGGTCATCAAAGCCATTCGCCGCGCATCGAAAGCGATGTCGGGAGGCGCCGCATGAATTTCCCGCGACGCGAATTTCTGAAGGCCGGCGGCGCGCTGATCGTCGGCTTCAATCTGAGCGAAGCGCTGTTCGGGCAGAGCCATCTGGATCCGGTTTCGCGCCCGCCCGTGCCTGGTCCGCCGGACGCGAAGATGGTCGATACGTGGCTGGCGATCCATGCAGACAACACCGCCACCATTTTCATCGGCTTCGCGGAACTGGGGCAGGGAAATTCGACCGCGCTGCTGCAGGTTGCGGCGGAAGAACTCGACATGGATATGAGCCGGCTCAAGACCGTTCGGCTCGATACCAGCATCACGCCGAATCAGGGCGGCACGTATTCGAGCGCCTCGATTCAGCGCGGAGGTCCGCAGGTCAGAACCGCTGCGGCCGAAGCGCGGTTGGCCTTGCTGCAGATGGCATCGAAGAAGCTGGATGCGCCGATCGAGGGCCTCACGGTTTCGAATGGCGTGGTGTCAGCCGGCAACGGCAAGTCGGTGACGTATGGCGAATTGACCGGCGATCGGCCACTGCATATTCCGTTCACGGGCAAGGCGCCGCTGAAGCCGTTCACGCAATACAAGGTGGTGGGCACGGGCGTTCCGCGCAACGACATTCCGGATAAGGTCGCCGGAAAGTACGTCTACATGCAGCACGTGCGCGTGCCCGATATGCTGCATGTGCGCGTGGTGCGGCCGCGCGGACAACGCGCGTACGGAGCGGGGGCAAAGGTCGTTTCCATCGACGAGAGTTCGATCCGCGGCATACCCGGCGCACGCGTTTTGCGCAGGAACGATTTTATCGGCGTGGCCGCGGAGAACGAGTGGGATGCCGTGCACGCCGCCCGCCAGTTGAAGGTGACGTGGGAGACTCCGCCCGCGCTGCCTGGCAACCGCGGCATGCACGATGCCATGCGCGCGTCGAAGACTACCGATCGCGTGGTTCTCGAAAAAGGCAACGCGGCCGCGGCCATGGTCGGCGCCGCGCATGTGGTGTCGCAGAGTTATCGCGGGCCGTATCAGATGCACGGGCCGTTCGGACCCAACTGCGCCATCGCCGACGTGAAGCCGGATTCGGCTCTCGTGATCTGCTCCACGCAGGACGTCTACGGCACGCGCACCGGCATTGCGCGCATCCTCGGGCTGGCCGTCGATAAGGTTCGCGTGCAGTATTACGAAGGCTCCGGCACATACGGCCACAGTTGTTATGACGATGTGGCGCAGTCCGCCGCGATTCTTTCGCAGCTTGCGGGCAAACCTGTGCGGCTGCAGTTCATGCGTTGGGATGAGCACGGCTGGGACAACTATGGTCCCGCGCATGTCGGCGAGATTCGGGCGGCGGTGGATGCGGCGGGCAGGATCGTGGCTTACGAATACGACGGCTGGCAGCATAACTGGAGCCTTGTCGAAACGGCCGAGCAACTGGCTCTGAACCGGGCGCCGGCGGCGTGGCCGGGAGCCGCGGCGCAGGGCGTCAGCGCCAACCATCTCGGTGGCATCTACTATGTGCCCAACCTGCGCCTGATCAACCATCAGGTGCCGGGCGGGGATTGGTTCAAGGGCGGATGGCTGCGTTCGCCGCTCGATCTGTCGCTGGCGTTCGCGTCGGAGCAGACGATTGATGAACTGGCGCGGCTGTCGGGAATTGATTCCTACGAATTCCGGCGACGCAATATCGTGAACGAACGATGGTTGGGCGTTCTCGATGCCGCGGCGAAGGCGTCGAACTGGAAACCGCGCGTGGCGGGTTCGAATATTTCGAAATCGAGGATCGTGACCGGACGCGGCATCGGTCTCGGCACGCATCTGGCCTCATACGGCGGCGCGGTTGCTGAGATCGAAGTGAACCGCGAGACGGGGCAGGTGGTCGCGAAACACATGTACGGCGCGATCGATGCGGGGCTGGCGGTGAATCCGGCGTTCATCGAGAACCAGATCGGCGGGCAATTGGTGCAGACTGCCAGCCGGATGTTCAAAGAGGAAGTGACGTTCAACGAAACCGGCGTCACCAGTCTGGACTGGAACAGTTATCCGATCCTGCGCTTCGATGAGTGTCCCGAGGTGACGGCGGTTGTGGTGCAGCGCCTGGACCAGAGATCGAGCGGTGCAGGCGAAGAAGTCATGGCCGCTGCCGCCGGGGCGATCGCGAATGCGTTCTTCGACGCGACGGGTGTGCGTATGCGCGAATATCCGCTTACGCCGAAACGCGTCCTCGCCGCACTGCGGGGCTGATCGGTAAATCCTGATTGGCGCGGTGAGACAAACCGCCGCCCGATCCACTATAGCTGCGTAAGCTTTTCGTTCCGGACTGGCAGAAGGCAAGTTCCGGACAGGAAACCGGCAGTATGAGCTGCCGGTCTGTCAATATGGAACGGAAAGGCGGTGGACGTTATGTTCACTGTGCGACTGAAAATCGTGATGAAGCACATCACATTCGAGGTCAGCGTCGCGTTCCGTAAGGTCCTCTGACTGATCCTGGGGGTTGGAATGGAAGCCACCATTCCAACCCTTCAGTCGCCAATATACCACATACAGGACTCGCCAGCTCGGATACGCGACTTCAGTCGCGTCTTTTAACATTCATCGCCGGGTACCACCGTCTTTCAGGCGATCAGCTTTCGGCAGGTTTCACCTTTGCTTCGTGCCCTCGTAGCGCAGACTGTCAGTCTGCCGTGCCCGGCTCGATACCAAGAAGAAACGTCCTCCGGGCAATTGTGGTGGGGCGGAGCAGGCGTCCCGAAGAGTCGGGACGCGGCGCGCAGGAGTGCGCGCGCCACGGTTCGCTTCAGGCGACTTTCAGTCGCAACCAATTCCTACGGCTTTGAGCCGGTAATCGTTTAAATATCGCGTTCAAAGACGCGATTAAAGTCGCGTGTCCGGTTTATTAGCGGAACTCATTCTGAAGCTGCTGCAATTGCGCCGCGCCCGGGCAGAGCTTCGCGTAAGGAAGATCGACCAGCGCCGTTGCGGGCGTGTGGTTCGTTTCATGCATCTCGGGAACGCTCTCATCGGCGAAAAAAATCCCGGTCACGACCTCGTGCGGATGCTGTTTCAGATAACTGAACGCCTTCTGCCGATCCGTGACATCGTAATCCTCGGGCAGACGGGTGAAGCGCAGGACGCTGCCGTCATGCATCGTGATATTCGTGCCGCCAGTCGGCGCGATCTCCGCGACGATCTCGCGCGCATCCGGGACGAAATCGGTTTCAGTCGCGTGCAACAGATGCTGCCGCGTGTAGAGATAGCTCTTGGTGGAACCTTCGTGATCGTTGAACGTTACGCAGGGCGAAATCACGTCGACCATGGCGAAACCGCGATGCGCCAGACCGGCCATAAGGATCGGCACCAGTTGTCCCTTGTCGCCGGAAAAACTGCGCGCCACGAAAGTCGCTCCGAGGCTCAATCCGAGCAGCACGGGGTCGATGGGCGACATCACATTCGCCTCGCCCTTCTTGCTCTTCGAACCCACGTCGGATGAAGCGGAGAACTGGCCCTTGGTCAACCCATAGACGCCGTTGTTCTCGATGATGTAAAGCATGTTCACATTGCGGCGCATGGCGTGGCAGAGATGGCCGAGGCCTATCGATAACGAATCGCCGTCGCCGGAGACGCCGACGTAAGTCAGTTCGCGGTTCGCCGCATTGGCGCCCGTGGCGATGGGCGGCATGCGTCCGTGCGCCGAATTGAATCCATGCGCGGCGCTCACGAAATACGCCGGCGTTTTCGACGAGCAGCCGATGCCGCTCAGCTTGGCCACGCGATGCGGCGGCGTCGACATTTCCCACAGCGCGCGCACGATAGCGGCCGTGATGGAATCGTGCCCGCAGCCGGCGCAGAGCGTCGACATCGCGCCTTCGTAATCGCGAATCGTGAGTCCCAGTTCGTTGCGCGTGAGGCTGGGGTGCGCCACCGGCGGCTTAACGATGGATGGCATCGAGTTCCTCCGTTTCGACCGTCTTCACCGTCTTCATTTCGGGCGCGATCGCATTCAGCACATGTTTCGCGCTCAGCGGGAACCCGCCGTAAACAAGGATGGACCGCAGCTTTTCCTTGGGCGCCGACGTTTCGAGAATCAGCAGCGAGCGCAACTGCCCGTCGCGATTCTGCTCGACCACATAGCAGTATTCGTGCGCCGCGATAAACGCCTCGACCGGGTGATCGAACGGGAACGCGCGGATGCGCATGTAATCCATCGGCGTGCCCTGTTCGGCGAGAATGTCGACCGCTTCGCGCACGGCCGCGTCGCAGCCACCCACAGTGATGATGCCGACGCGTGCGCCTTTGCGTTTTTCGACGATCGGACCCGGCACGAATCCCGCCGCTTCTTTGTGCTTGCGCAGAAGGCGATCCATCACTTCCCGATATTCGTCGGGGATCTCCGTATAGCCGCCGTATTTGTTGTGGCCGGAGCCGCGGGTGAAGTACGAACCCTTCGCCGACACGCCAGGCAACGTGCGCGGCGCGACTGCGCTACCGTTCTCGGGCATGAACCGATAGAAGCGCGGAATCGCTTCGAGATCTTCGGCGCTCAGAACGCGTCCACGATTGGGGTGGTAGCTGTCGTCCCATTCGAGCTTCGGCGTGACCCAGTCGTTCATCCCGATGTCCAGATCAGTCAACAGAAAGACGGGCGTCTGAAACTGTTCGGCCAGGTCGAAGCTCTTCACTGCGAGATCGAAACACTCCGCGGGATTGGCGGGAAACAACAGAATATGTTTCGTGTCGCCGTGCGAGGCGTAGGCGCATTCGAGGATGTCGCCCTGCTGCGTGCGCGTGGGCATGCCGGTGGACGGGCCGACGCGCTGCACATCAATGATGACGGCGGGTATTTCGGCGAAGTAAGCGAACCCGAGCAGTTCGTTCATCAGGGAAATGCCGGGGCCGGCGGTCGAAGTGAACGCCCGAGCGCCGTTCCATGATGCGCCGATCACCATCCCGATCGCGGCGAGCTCATCCTCAGCCTGCAGGATCAGATAATTCTGTTCGCCGGCCGTCTTGTCCTTGCGAAACCGTTCGCAGAACATCTTGAACGCATCCATAGCCGACGTGGATGGCGTGATCGGATACCACGCGGCCACAGTCGCACCGGCATAGACGCAGCCCAAAGCGACGGCGGTGTTGCCGTCGATCAGGATCTTGTCGCCATTTGCGTTCATCGTTTGGAGATGGAAGGGCAGGGGACAGGGGAAGTTGGCGCGAACGTGATCCGCGCCCAGCCGCAGCGCTTTCCGATTCGATTCGTGCAGCCCCTTCTTGCGTCCGTACTTTTGTTCGATCAGCTGCGCCACCACATCGCGATCGATATTGAGCAGTTCGATCAGCACGCCCGCCGTGGCGATGTTCTTCATCAGCACGCGCTCGCGCGATTCGTGGAAATTCTCGTTGCACATGTGGGCCAGCGGCACGCCGATGTAATTCACGTCGTCGCGGACCAGATCTTTTTCGAGCGGCCACGAGGAATCATAAAGAAGATACCCGCCCGACCGCACCTCTTTCACGTCGCGCGCGTAAGTCTGCGCGTTCATCGCGACCATCAGGTCGTAATCGAGCGCGCGCGCCGTATATCCGTCCTTATTGACACGGATCTCGTACCACGTGGGCAGGCCCTGGATGTTGGACGGGAACAGATTCTTGCCGGAGACCGGCACGCCCATCCGGAAAATCGCCTGCATGATGAGGCCGTTGGCGCTGGCGGAGCCTGACCCGTTCACATTCGCCAGCTTGATGGCAAAATCGTTTATGCGACTGAGCATGATTCGAGGGGACTCGTTTGACCCGCGTACCCGAGGAGTAATTCAAACTTCTGCATGTCCCACGCCGCGGTGGGGCATCGCTCCGCGCACAGGCCGCAATGGACGCACAGGTCTTCGTCCTTCAACATCAGGCGGCCGGTCTGCGGCAGCGGTTTGGAGGCGTAGAGCGCCTGTTCGGGATTCACCGCCGGCGCGGACAGATGCTGCCGAAGATTGTCTTCAGGGGCATCCGCTTCGATGGTGAGACAAGAGAGTGGACAGATATCGATGCAGGCGTCGCACTCGATGCATTTCGCGGCGGTGAACGACGTCTCGATATCGCAGTTCAGACAGCGCTGCACTTCGCGCGCCGTCTGTTCGGGGTCGAAGCCAAGTTCGACCTCGATGTTCAGTTCCCGGAACCGCTGGGCCAGATCCACATGGTGCATCTTCTGGCGCGATGCCGGATTGTAATCGTTGTGGTAGCTCCACTCGCTGATTCCCATCTTCTGGCTGATGAGATTCATGGA
>JASHSD010000366.1 GCA_030036985.1 Bryobacteraceae bacterium | reverse complement strand
CCGAAATCTCCGATATGCCCCACCGGCAAAGACATCTACGATCAGCATCGGATGTTTCACGGCCCGTCTTTCCAGGGCGTTCACACCGTCGATCGCGTGGGCGAGAACGGTCTTCTGGCGACGCTGGAGATTCTGCCGACCGGGAATCTGTACGGCTCCAACCGGAGTCCGCAATATTATCTCGACCCGCATCTGCTGGACGCGGCGGGTCAACTTGTTGGATACTGGCCTGTCGAGTATCTTTCGGAGGGCTACGTCATACTACCCGTCAGAATCGCCGAAGTTGCGAAATTCTGCGAGAATCCTCCGGCCGGGGCCATTACCCCGTGCCGGCTGACGATTCGCGAAGTGGCCCCGCGGACCGTGCTGGCCGATTACGATATCCTGCACCCCGACGGCAGGCTCTGGCTTCGCGTCACGGGCTGGGAGGACTGGCGTTTCTTCTGGAAGCCGCACTTCTTCGACTTCTGGCGCTTCCCGAATACCGGTTACTGCAGCACCGCCCCGAGTCTTCCCGGACTGGAAAAGAGCGGGCCAGGCCTCGAAAAGAACGGGTTTCAATGCCGCCACATCAGCGCCACCCCCGATTACGAAAAGGACTCCCTTTCCGAGGAAGTGCTGACTCGCGTGCTGCTGGACCGGGAGGAGCTGGCCGAGTATCACGCTTTGGGCGTCGGCGATCGTCCGTTGTGGCTGGCCATCCGGCTTGCGGCCAAAGATTCCGTGCGCGCATGGGCTGAACGAACCCACTCGAGGAATCTTTACCCGGCCGATATCCATCTCAGCCCGGTTGATGATGGAGACGGCGCGGGCTTTCAGGCCAATGGCTTCTGGACCGCCGAGTTCGCTCCGCCCCGGGTCTCGATGGTTGTCGTCAAAGATGCCGTTTTCGCCGTCGCCGGCCCCGAGCGTTCGGCGGTCGCCGCAGTCTCCGCAGATGGGAACAGCGCCGACGACGGCGACGGCGCTGACGACGATTTCCGGCCGGACGAACTGGAGACCCTCGGTCGCCTGGCGGATCCGGGCGAATGGAAAACCCGCGCGCTGGCGGCCAAACTCGCGGCGGGCAGTTATCTGCGACCGAATGCTGACCCGGGCTCTGATCAAGGCCCCGACCGGGATTATGTGCGCTCGCTGATCGTCAAGAAGGTCGGGGTGGAGAACGAAAGTTTTGAAATAGCCGATCCGGATATGGCGATCAACGCCGAGGATACGGTGGCTGTGGCGACCGGACGATTCTTCGACTCGATCGAGCGGGGAATGATCGTCGGAGTCGCGTTTTTAAAAACCGGCAGGGGGGTAATTTGGCAGAATTGACACGCGACCAGGTTCGTACCGAATTAATCGGGATATTGAAGATGGCACGTGAGGACTGGGACAACTCGATTGTCGTAACCGACGATACGGGGATTTTCCGCGACCTGGGCTTTGAGTCGATCGACGCCCTTGGTCTCGCCTCTTCACTGGAGGATCGCTTCGGGCTGGTCCTGCCTTTTCCCGAATTCATGGCGAAAGCGCGGGCGGAGCAGGCGAAGGATATCACGATCGGAATGCTGCTCGACTTTCTGATGCACAACCTGACGCGGCAGAAGAGGGGCGCGGCATGACTCCCCAGGTGATTCTCTTCGGACTGGACGGCGGCACTTACACCGTGCTCGACGACCTGATGGCCCGCGGCATTATGCCCAACCTCGAGCAGTTTTGCCGCGAAGGCGTCCGCACCACGATGATATCCACGATTCCGGCCCTGACGCCGCCCGCCTGGTCCACCCTTGTGACCGGCCGGACGCCGGGCAATCACGGCGTGCTCGGTTTTGTCCAGTTTGCCAACGCCGGATCCAATTCGGTCCAGGTTATTTCCTCCAAGCAGTTTACGGCTCCGACCATCTGGTCGGAGGTGAACCGGCAGGGGGTTCGCGCCGGTTCCCTCAATTTTGTGGCTCACCAGCCCGCGCCGAAGATCGACGGCTGGGTGATTCCGGGCTGGGTTTCGTGGCGCTGGATGCGGACGCTGAGCCATCCCGCCGGGATCGTCGACCGGCTGAAGCAGGCGGTGCCGGACTTCGACGTGAAGCAGCTGGCTCTCGATTTCGAAGAGGAGAGCAAGGCGATCTCGGGAGCGGTGCTCGACGAATATACGGCGTGGGTCGGCCTGCATATCGACCGCGACCGTCAATGGTTCAACACCGCCAAATACCTGCTGCAAAACGACCCCGTCGGTCTGTTCGGGATCGTGTTCGACGGCGTCGACAAGCTGCAGCATTTGTTGTGGCCATACCTCGACCCCGCTCTTGAGCCGGAGCATCCCACCGACGACTTTCTGGCGACGCGGCAGGCGGCGTGGAATTATTTCCGTCAGATCGACGACATGCTGGGCGAGACCATGCGCACGTGGGGCGACGACGCCACCATCATCATCTGTTCCGACCACGGCTTTACCAGGACTTGGGAGGTTTTTTACGTCAACACCTGGCTGGCGCAGCGCGGTTATCTGACCTGGCTCAACGGCCTCGAAACCGAGGAAGACGGCATCCAGGAGCTGGAAGGCAGATTTTACGGTCTGAAGGAGGGGTTCGACCTCGAAAACACCAAAGCCTATGGTCTCACTGCGTCGAGCAACGGCATCTACATCAATGTCAGGGGCCACAGAGACGCGACGGGCATTCCCCCTGAAGATTACCTCGGCCTGCGGGAGGAGATCCGGCGGAAACTGCTGACCGACTGCAAAGATCCCGAGACCGGCGAACCCCTGATCACAAAGGTATGGACGCGGGAGGAGATCTTCGACGGGCCGAATATGGAAAACGCGCCGGATCTGACGGTCGAACTCCGGGACCACGGCTTTTTCTCGGTGCGCTACACCAACTCGGTCCATGCCAGGCGGCCCAGAATCAGCGGCACCCATCACCCCCGGGGAATTCTTATGGCCCGCGGTCCGGGCATCCGGCGCCAGGCGGAGGCGGGAACGGTGCATCTGAAAGATGTCGCCCCGACGGCGCTCTACTGTATGGACCTCGAAATACCCGCCGAGCTCGAAGGCCGCGTGATCGAAGACCTGTTCACTCCCGAATTCCTGGCTGCCCGGAAGCCCAAACGCGCCCGCGCCCGGGCTCTGGTGGCCGCGGCAGGCCCGAATCGGGATGACGGACCGGCCGGCAGGTCGATCAACGGAGCGGCGGAGCCCGTTGAGGAGGACCTCGACATCATGGAGAGGATGAAGGTCCTCGGCTATCTGGAATAACGATATCTCGAATAACATTACTTATGCCCAGGATTCAGGCGAACTCGATCGACATGCATTACCAGACCCGCGGCGCGGGGGACGACGTCGTCCTCGCCCACGGGGTCACATCTTCGCTGGCAATGTGGTACAACGGAATCCTTCCCGCGCTGGAGCCGGAGTTCCGCACGACCGTGTACGACCTGAGGGGCCACGGCCTCACGCAGTTGACTCCGACGGGGTACACGAGCTATGCCCTGTCGGAGGATTTGCGCTGCCTTCTGGACGCGCTCGGCATTGAGAAAACCCTGCTGGTCGGCCACAGCTTCGGGGGCGCCATTGCCGCTCACTTCGCTTTGCGTTTCCCGGAACGGGTGCGGGGAGTGGTGATGCTCGACTCCGGTTTGGCCTGTCTCCGCTACCTGCGCATCATTCACGACTGGCACGGCTGGAAGAAGGATAAGGACAAGAGGGTTCTTCCGCAACTGACGGTGGACGACTTTCTCGCTGTGGATGAGAAGCAGGACATTACCAAGTTTCTGCGGATGACTTTGAACGTGCCGCGCGTCTCCGGCTTCAGGAAGGGCCAGACCGGGATGACGCCGCGGCAGCGCCGGCTTATCGAGGAAACCTCCATCGGAAGCGAGTTCCGGGACGTTGCCGGAATGACGGAGGATCTGCTCGGCGCCATGCGGGCGCCGACTTTGGCCCTTTACGGCGAGACCTCGCCCTATCGGAAGATGGCGGCGCATCTTGCAGCCATCATGCCCAACTGCCGCCAGGAAGTTATTGCGGGCGCCGGACACTTCTACAGCGTCTGGACTCCCGGGCTGGTGAGCGACCGCATACTGCCGTTCCTGCGGGATCCGGAAGG
>JASHSD010000365.1 GCA_030036985.1 Bryobacteraceae bacterium | reverse complement strand
CGGTCCAATGAACGGAACTGCTCTTTTCAGTTCCCAGCTCGACCGGAGCCAACCCCTGGATTATCCGATATCCCTCAATCCCGCGATGTACATCTCGTCGGTCTGAGGCGGAGCCTCGTTAGTATTTTGTCTCTGATGCTCGCCTGTACTTGCGCCACATTACGAATGTCAATAGGCTTCTGAAACACCAGGCTAGCGCTTCGGTGCTGCCACGCGCGCGCTCGCGCATGCCGTGATGACGCCGCATCGTAGGCGTCCAGAGGAAGGTTTAATGCGGAGTCCGTTTTTATGCGAAGTGGGCATCCATGACGGTCGACAACCCCGATGGAATGAGTCGCCGTAGCCCGTTCGACGATTTGTAGAACTTCGCATAATCATGACGTCCTGAAAGGAGGATGCCATGTTGACAGAGTTTTTCGAACCACCTTTACGTATCCAGGAACTACGCGCCGGCCCAGATGGCCGTCTGCTGGAAGGGTTCGCTCAGGAGTTATGCCAGGCGGGGTATGCAGAGATCACAGCTCGCAGGCACATTCGAGCGGCCGAGCACCTGATTTATTGGATGGGCCGGAATGGCAGGATGATCGCCGGGTTGGACGAACGAGCAATCGAAGAGTTTGTCCATCATCTGAATCGATGCCGGTGCCCACGATATGGACGTACCCATCGGCGTGATCTTCGGAGGGGTGCGCGCCTGTTCCTCCGCTATGCCAGATTTGCTGATATTGTCACGACCCGAGTCGTGGAAGAGATCATTGTGGCCCCGGCCCTGTTGGTTTCATTCTGTAACTGGATGCGGCAGCAACGCGGGACGTGCGATGCCACTCTTTACGGCTACAGCTTCCCATTCGTGATTTGCTGAAGCATCTCGGCGAAGATCCCAAAAGGTTTGATGCACAGCATCTGCGGCGGTTTGTTCTGGATACCAGTCATCGGTGCGGATGGGCATCGGCGAAGAAGTGCACCACGGCTGTTCGCATGTTTTTGCGGTTTCTGATTGCCGACGGCAAGTGCCCCGCCGGTTTGGAGGGGTCCATCCCCGTTCTCGCGCATTGGCGGCTTTCGTCCCTGCCGCGGTATTTGCAGTCCGATGAAGTCGAACGAGTGATTGCTTCGTGTGATTCGGCTACGCTCGCCGGCAAACGGGATCGCGCCATTCTACTCTTGCTCGCTCGCTTGGGGTTTCGGGCAGGCGATATCGTGCAACTTCGGTTGGGCGACATCGATTGGAAGAAAGCTGCAATCTGCGTTTCAGGAAAGGGCCGCCGGCAGACACTGATGCCGTTGACGCAGGAGATTGGCGATGCGATCGTCAATTACATTCAGAACGGTCGTCCCGAGACCGCCGCAGATACCTGTTCATCCGATCCCGAGCGCCTTTCCGGGCTCTCGCGAACCACTGTGCAGTCTCAATGATCGCGGCCCAGGCCATGCGCCGGGCGCGGGTCGTTTGCCCGAGCCGTGGTGCAGCCCACGTCCTCCGCCATTCAGTCGCAAGCTCGATGCTTCGACAAGGCGCATCGTTGCAGGAGATCGCCGGCGTCCTCCGGCACAGTTCCACCGCCACCACGGAGATCTGCGCCAAAGTAGACGTAATGACCCTCCGGCAGATTGCCCAGCCATGGCCGGAGGTGAAATCATGCTGACCCAGTCCGTGGAGGCGTACATCACTTTACGCCGCGCCACGGGATTCGCGTTTCGGTCCGAAGGCAGCCTGCTGCAGAGTTTTGCCGCGTTCTCCGATGGGAGGGGCAAGCGCTACGTCAGCACTGAAACCGCCATCGAGTGGGCTGGATCGGCGGCGTCGCTCTGTCAACGAGCACGCCGACTTGGACAGGTTATCCGATTTGCACGGTACATTCGGGCAGAAGACCCGCATCACGAAATTCCGCCCGCAGTCTTCGGCAGCGAAAGCCGGCCGCGACCGGCGCCCTATATTTTCTCCGCGGAGGAAATCCAGCGCATTCTCCAAGCCGCCTCCGGGCTGGGTAAACGCAATGCCTTTCGCGGGCACACCTACAACACTCTTTTCGCTTTACTGGCATGTACCGGGCTCCGGGTGTCGGAGGCAATCCATCTCTGCTTTCAGGACGTCACCGCAGACGGCCTAGTCATTCGCTGTTCAAAGTTCCGCAAGAGCCGTCTCGTTCCCATTCACGAGACCACGCAGGCTGGCCTGGAAAGGTACTTCCGGCGGAGGCGCAGTTATACCCCATTGGATGATCACGTGTTCGTTTCCTTGCGGAGGCGCCCGCTGCTGCTGCATGATGCCGAAACCGCATTCCACGACATCGTCGAGAAGATCGGTCTGCCTCATGGCCCCGGGCTTCCGCGACCCGCCATTCATTCCCTTCGTCACACATTCGCTGTAAGGGCGCTGGAAAGCTGCCCTGATGGCCGGGATCGAATCACAAAGCATATGTTGGCGTTGTCAACCTACCTTGGACACAGTAAAGTCGCCGACACGTACTGGTATCTGGAGGCGACCCCGGAGCTCATGAGAAACATCGCGGATTCGTGCCAACACTTCTTCACTGGTGGCCGACCATGATCCTTCTCGCCTCTCACATCGCGGCCTTTCTCCAGCAGCGCTTGCCCATCGAACGGCGCGCCAGTCCGAACACCTGCGGCTCCTATGCCCACGCTTTCAGGCTCTTGCTCGAATATGCCAGCGATTGTGTCAAACTCCCGCCCTCGCAACTACAACTGGAGCAGTTGGACGCTCCGCTGATTGTGAACTTCCTGAATCATCTTGAAACCAGTCGCGGCAATGCCGCCGGTTCCAGAAACATCAGGCTCGCAGCCATCAAATCTTTCATGCATTACGTGGAGTATCGCGTGCCCTCGGCGCTGGAGCAGATCCAACGCATTCTGGCCATCCCCGCGAAGAAAACGGATACACGGCTTGTCAGGCACCTCACTGCCGAGGAAATGCAATCGATTCTGGACGCCCCCGACCCAACGGTCCGGGACGGTATCCGTGATCGAGCGATGCTTCATCTTTGCTTCGCCGGCGGCCTTAGGGTCTCGGAGCTGGTAGGACTCCACCTCGAGGATCTGATGCTTCAGCCCCAAGCCGGCATCCTGATCCACGGCAAAGGCCGAAAAGAACGCCGCCTGCCGCTATGGAAAGAAACTGCAAGCGCGCTCCGCGCATGGCTATCTGTCCGAGGGGATGCCCGTGTTCCAGAGCTGTTCCTGAACGCCCGCCGGGATGTCATGACCCGCGCCGGTTTCGAGTACATCTTGCGCAAGCATGTCCATGCAGCTCAAACCCGTTGTCCCACGCTCTCAGAAAAACGGGTTTCACCGCATGTTTTAACGCACACCTGTGCCCTGACCATCCTGCAGGCCACCAAGGACCTACGGAAGGTCTCTCTCTGGCTTGGGCATTCCAGCATGCAAACGACGGAGATCTATACTCGCGCCGACCCGAGTGTGAAGCTCGAAGCGTTGGAATCCGTAATCGCACCGAAACTCCGTACGGGTCGATTCAAGGCAACGGACAAACTGCTCGACATGCTGAAGGCCACCACTGTTATGCGGAGTGACAAGACCGCCAAATGACAGCAGCACGCTCCACTGGAGGTGATAACGATCAATGGTGTGGGGTCCCTCAATCGCTTCGATCAGTTCCTCGAAATTGTCGTAGCTCAGTCCCGGCGGCAAATCCGAGCGGAACCGGCGTGGCGACGAACGGCTTTCGGCTCCTTGGGCGCGATGCCGGTAAGCCCGACCGGAGCAAGCCATTCACAATCGCTCTGAGCGACGCCCGCAAACGCCGGATCGAAAGAGTCATCCCAATAAGTGTTATTTCGTGACGCATCATGATGTCAATCATTGCGCTTTGCGCGTCACATGCCAAGCTGAACCGCGACCTGACTCCCGGCGACCGCTCCCTCACGGTCGCGGCTCGGTACGGATCCGATTTTCGAGCATCACTGCGCTTCGAGGATGCGGACGGTGCGCGCCAGTTCGTCCCGGACTTCGAGGATTTTCAGGCGCAGATCGGGATCGGCGCGATACTCCTTGAGGAAGCGATCGACCGTCTCCAGCGCCGCGCGTGAATGCTGACCGCCGACGAAACTGTCGAGCCAGTCCACCACGAAAAAGATTTTGCGATCACGCTTCAATTGCGGCAGCGCCGCCAGGGCGGGTTCGAGAAAGGGCGACGTCAGTTCCGCCTGGGTCCAGTAATTGAACATCGGCAGGCTCGCCGTGACCCAGTCCTCTTTCACGCCGGCGCTCGTCAGGTATTCGGCGAAATATTTTTTCTTCGTCTCCGGAGTGGCGAACCCCGCGCCCGAGACCCACGCGTACTTGCGTCCGTCGTCGCTGGTATCGCGCCTGGTCTCCGCAGTCAGAAGCTCATGCGCGGACGAATCTCCGTCCGCGACCAGAGCCCCGACAATATTCCACCGATCCCGCTCTTTGAGTGGCACGCCGGGGATTGCCATACGCCCGGCGAGAAAATCCATCAGCACGCCGCGCGCGTGGGCGGTGGTCGCGACGGCAATCAGGCCGCGAAAATACGTGATGCGCAGGTCGGTGGTGGGGGCGTTCGCGATCTCGCGGATCAGCAGATTCTCGAAGCGGTCGGCGAACGCCGCGCGCTTGTTGTCCGGGAGGTACTCGGTAAACGCGGTCCGCATTCGGCCGAGGATCGACACGGCCAGCTCCGCATCCTTCTCGGCCGGGAGAAGGTGCAAACCCAAGTCGAGGTATACAGCCGGCGCCATGCGCGAATCGCGCACGTCGTCCCACAATGCTCCCCAGAGCAGGGCGCGACGGAAAGTATCCGCGATGTGCGGCAGCGCGCTTACTACCGCCGCCTGGCTTTTCGCGTCCAGCAGGAACAAGCCGTACGCCTGATCTTCGTCATTGCCGAAAACGAACGCCGGGCAGCTTTTCCCGATCGCCGCCGGCGCCGCGGCTTTCGCGCCGTCGAGCGCCGCGGCCACATGGTCGAATCGGCCATCCGCGTAGCCCAGCAGCACCTGAGTTCGAATCGGCCAAACGTAGCCCTCGTCCAGCACGTCTTTCTGACGAATCTGGAACGAAGATATTTTCCGATTCGCATCGCAGGACCAATCGATCTCGACCTGCGGCATGCCGCGCTGCTCGATCCACGCCTTCGCCCATGGCCGCAGATCCACTCCGGAGGCATGCGAGAAATCCCCGATCAGATCGCTCCACTCGGCGTTCCCGTAGGCATGCTCGCGCAGAAAGGCGCGCACGCCGTCGCGGAAATGATCTTCGCCGATGTCGTACGCGAGCACCCGCAGCAGCGCCGGCGCCTTCTGGTACACGATCGCGCCATACGCCGATTTCGCGTCGAGGAGATTCGGGATGCGCTGATAGATCGGCGTGGTTCCATGCGTCGCGTCGATGGCGTAGGCCTGCGGCTTGATCGATTCGTAAAACCGCTTCCACACCGTCTCGGGCGGTTCCATCTGCGCCAGCGTATGGAAGGCCATGTACTGCGCGAAGCCTTCCTTGAGCCAGAGATCGTCGAACCAGCGCATGGTGACGAGGTCGCCGAACCATTGATGCGCCAGTTCGTGGAGGACGGTTTCGGCGCGGCGGTTGGTATCGTTCACCGTGGGGACGGTGCGGAACAGAACCGAGTCTTCGTTCAGGAACGTCGCACCGGCGTGCTCCATGCCGCCGTAGGGGAAGCCGGGGATCAGCACCTGATCGTATTTCGGGAAGGGAAACGGCTGGGCGAAGAATGCGGTCATCAGCGCCATGCCTTTGTGGGTGAGGTCGGCGACGGCGGGCCATTCTTCCTTCGCGCGCGCGTACATGGAACGGCGGACGAATAGCCGCAGTCCGGAGCTTTCCACCGCCTGAAACGGACCAGCGGCGAAGGCAAACAGGTATGTGCTGATGGGACGGGTCTCCGCGAAGCGAGTCCCATGGCTTTCACGCCGGTCCACGATCATCCGCTCTTCCGCGACGGCCGGGGTGTTGGAGATGACGATCCAACTGGCGGGCGCGCTGACATTCAGAGTGAAGCGGGCTTTCAGGTCCGGCTGATCGAAGCAGGGGAAGGCAAGGCTCGCGTCCATGGGCACGAAGAGCGTGTAGAGGTATTCGTTGCCGTCAGAGGTGTCGACGTATCGCGTGATCGGCCGGTTGGCTTCCGCGATGCCGGATTCGAAGTCCATCGCGACGCTGTTTGCGCCCGCCCGCAGAGATTGGGGGGAGAGCAGGATGTGGCCGTTGCTTCGCTGAATTTCGGCCGGCGAGCCGTTGATTTTCAGGTTTCCCGCCAAGCCGTCGCCGCGAAAATCGAGGGGCAGCGGATCGGTGGCTTGGGCCAGATCGAAATCGATTTCGATGTGCCCCGGCATGCGCGCGGCATGCGGGCGCAAGTCGACGGCGATGCGATAACGGACGTTTGAGACGATGCGCGCGCGGTCCCGCGCCAATTCCCGCGATACTCCTTCGTCCACGCAAAATGCAGGCATCACCAACCCCAGCAGCAGAACAGCGTAACGGAGCCACACGCGCAGAGGGTAGCACTTTATCCTTGTTCCATGCATCTTTTCTCGCCGCTGGAGATTCGCGGCATCACATTTCGGAATCGTATCGCCGTTTCGCCGATGTGCCAGTATTCCTGCGAAGACGGCTTCGCCACCGATTGGCACCTGGTGCACCTCGGCAGCCGGGCGGTCGGCGGCGCGGCGCTGGTGATCGCCGAAGCCACTGCGGTCGAGCAGCGCGGGCAGATTTCTCCGGCCGACCTGGGCATCTGGAAGGACGACCATATTGCCCCGCTCGCGCGTATCGCGGCGTTCATTCGGGCGCAGGGCGCCGTTCCCGGAATCCAGTTGGCCCACGCCGGACGCAAGGCGAGCACTTCGCCGCCATGGAAGAACGGCGGGGCGCGCATTCTTCCGGAGGATGGCGGCTGGATGCCGGTCGCGCCCAGCCCGACCGCGTTTCGGGAGGGGGATCCCGCGCCCGCGGAACTGAGTTGCGGCGAGATCGCCTGTATTGTGGAGGCTTTCGCGCAGGCGGCGCGCCGCGCGCTCGAAGCGGGATTTCAGGTGATCGAGATCCACGGGGCGCACGGTTATCTGCTCGACGAATTCCTGTCCCCGCTGGCGAACCACCGGAGAGACTCATATGGCGGGAGTTTTGATAATCGTGTGCGAATGGTATTGGAAGTTATCGGGGCGATCCGCGGCGTCTGGCCCGAATCTCTGCCTCTGTTTCTGCGGATCTCCGCCACGGATTGGGCCGAGGGCGGGTGGGAGATCGGCGATTCGGTCGACTTGGCGCGACGCGTCAAAACTGCCGGCGTGGATCTGATCGATTGCTCTTCCGGCGGGATGGTTCCGTGGGCCAGGATTACCGCGTTCAACGGGTTCCAAGTGCCTTTTGCCGAGCAAATCCGGCGCGAGGCGGGCATCCGAACCGGGGCGGTTGGAATGATAACGGAAGCCGAGCAGGCGGACAAAATAATTACGGGCGAGCAGGCTGACCTCGTACTGCTCGCCCGTGAATTTCTCAGAAACCCCTACTGGCCGCTGCACGCCGGAAAAACAATGCGAAAGCCGGCGCAGCCGCCAGTTCAGTACACACGCGCGTGGTGATTAACGGCGACCGCCGCCATGACCACCACCGCCACCACGAACCGCGCCGCCACCACCTCGGAAGCCGCCAACCGCTCCACCGCGGTATCCGCCATAGCCGCCACGGTATCCACCGTAGTAGCCTCGGCCGTAGCCGCCCCATCCGCCATAGTAACCGCCCCAGCCGAAGCCTAAGTACGGATATGCGTATGTGTAGCCATAATACGGGTAACCGTAAGGATAGCCATAGTACCCGTAGGGGTACGTATAAGCGTAGGGATACGCCGGATAATACGGCGCAACACCGACGCCGACTCCGAATCGGATCGCGGCGTTAGCCTGCGGAACCGGCATCAGAATCAGGACGACGAGCAAAGCGATGAGGGGAATTCCAATTCGTTTCAGCATGATCTGCACCCTCCGCTTTATTTGACGCAGTTTTAACGCCAAGGTTTCCGAACGGGTTCACCCGCAGGTTTCAGCAGGTGGGTGCCAGATTCAGGGCGCCTTTTTCGCGTAAACCATTGAGCGCCAGACCATAACGTCCGTGCACACCGGTCTTCTCGAAGATGTGCTTCAGGTGGATCTTTACGGTCCCGGTCTGAATCCCGAGGTTGCGCGCGATATCGCGATTGCGCAGCCCCTTCTCGACCAGTTCGGCGACCTCCTGCTCGCGCGGCGTCAGCTGCGATCGGCGCGGATTGCTGAACTTGTCCATGTCCCCGAAAATGCCGTCCTCCATCCAAGTGTTTCCGCTGGTGACGGAGCGCAGGCACTTGAGCAGAGCCTCGGGCTCCGACGTCCGGCGCAGCACTCCCCGCGCCCCGGCCTGCAGCAACCGCAGAGCCTCCGACTCGTGGATTCCGATGCCCCACACCACCGGCGCGGTTTTCGCTCCCGATGCGGCAAGACGGGTCAGACAGTCCATTATGGCGACGGAGCCGAGCGATTTATCGATCAGGAGGGCGGCCGGATTCATGCTCCTCACCAGCTCGAAAGCGGCATGCAGGGAGGCGACAGCCCCGGCGAAACGGAGATCGTCGCAGCGGGAAAGCAAACCCCGAACTCCCTCGATAGCCACGGGTTGCGTGTCGCAAATCAAAATCGGCCTGGCGGCGGATGGATTCATATGTTCGTTTAACCTCACTGGTAACATCGGCAGAACATCACCAAATGTTTAGTGCGCAGGCTGACGGAATATCTCAATTTTTTACGGCGGGGTGAGAAGGTGTTCGGACACGCGACTTTAGTCGCGTCTTAAAATGCAGCGCCCAAAAACGCGACTGAAGTCGCGTGTCCGGTTATTTTCCGGACACTACACGAGAATGTTCCACGGCGTCGACGTCCCGCGCGGCGAGTTGCCGGACGATGTCACTCTGCCAGAAACGCCGCGCTTCTTCACTCCGCTTTTCTTTACTCCGCCTGAGGACCGCGTCCATGTGGGCGAGCGTCAGACCGCGAACGAATAAGTGCGACTGGTCGCCCGAGCTGAGTTCGGCTATCGGTTTCATTTCCCGCGGAATCCAGGACAGCTCTTCCGGGAACGCCATCCGGCGGACCGTCTCGTGCATCTCTTCGACGTGATCCATGAAGTGCATGTGATCGGCTCTCCGCAGGACGATCATGCGTCTGGTCGCTTCCGTTCGACCGAACAGTTCGTACATGCCCGCAAGCGGGAGACTTACATCGTTCTGCGCAGCCAGGTAAAGCACCGGAACATCCCGGCCCCAGGCGAATGTCAGGGTCAGGGGCAGGATGCCCGGTCTGGGATTGGAAGCGCCACCGGGCGCGAGCGCCACGATGGCCCGGAGCCGCGGATCGGTTTCCGGCGCCGCCAGCGCAGTCCACCCTCCGAAGCTGTGTCCCACGATGCCGATACGCTCAGGGTCGGGGCGCGAGTCCGTGGTTGTGTCATTCAGGAGAAGATCCAGCAGGAAGCGTACATCCGGCACGCGGCCGGCGATCACGGCTTGCATGCGCGCCGCCTTTTGCTCGGGAGTCTCGCCCTCCCGGCCTCGCAGCTCCGGCGCGCTGACCTCGGAATGATCGAGTGCGGCAACCATATATCCATGGCTGCAGAGATGCGTGCACAGGAACGTGGCGGCGCGGCGGTGGCCGCCGCTGTGATGTGAAAAGACGATCGCCGGCCAAGTCCCCGGGCGGGCCGCCGCGTTGCGAACAGCCGTTTGGCGGCGCGGCGCATCGCCCGGGGGAACGGTGAAAACGTCCTGAGTTTCCGGAGCGAGGTCTTCGCCCTGATGCTGCACTGCGGCGGGGTACCAGATCTCGCATGGGAATGAGCGGTTGCGCGCCTGATCGGACGACTGGACAGTCCGCGTGCCGACGGGAAACGGGCCGCGGACAAATGGATCGTAATCGGGCACGCCGCCGACCTAATCCTTCAGGTTGATGGTGCCGCGGCAGAGCGCCGATCCGCATTTGCACGGGATCTTTTCGATGTCTTTGGCGAAGTGGTAATCGACCGTCAGTTCCTCGCCTTTGCGGATGGCGCGCATGCTCATGTAGAGAATATGGCCATGCACGATGACGGTTCGGATGTTCGGCTCGCAGCAATGATTGATATACTGCGCGCCGCTGCCGCCAACCGCGCCGTCGATGGTCCAGTAGTTGTCCAGGGTGAAGAGGTAGATCATTCGCCCCTGCTGTTCGCTGCGGCGCCGCGTTTCCCGCCGGCTGATGCGTTCGCCGGTATACTCCATCACCTTCCGGCGCGCCGGAATGTCCTCGGCCGCGTAGACGCCCCAGCGATGGATCTTCGACGGCTTGATCTCCAGCTTGAAATTGACGAACTCGGGATTGATCTGAGGGGGTGTGGGCTTCCGCCTTGGCATTCTACAAAATTGTAACGAGCCGGAGGCGGATTTGAAAAGGTCCGATGGAATAATGGCGCCGAGTTTCGCCCCGCGCACTCAGAGAGGCGCGCGATCGATGCTCGCCACAAATTTGATGCCGGCGACGACCTTGCCTGCCAGACGCTCATTGTTGGTGATGAAGAGGTCGATTTCCGCAGCCGCGGCGCAGGCGAGTTGAATAGCGTCGGGTCTCGCGATCGTGCGATCGGCCCGAATTGCGGCGTAACATTCCGCCGCCGCGAGGTCGAACGCAAGTATGGTCACCGCGGTTCGGCGGAAGAACCGGCGGTAACGCTCGATCAGACCATGGTGCTTCGATTCGAACGGCCGGACGAGCACCTCGCCCGCCGTGAAAGAGCTTGTGTACAACGCGTCTCCGCGCTCCACCATGCGTTTTCGAAGCTCCCTGACCCTTCGGCAGGAACAGCGGATTCTCTTCAAAAAGTCAGATAAAGAGGTTGGAATCCCAGAATATCTTCGTCAAGCGGCCAGGCCCGGATGCCACGCGATGCGAGGGTCCGTGAGCAGCGCAATCAGAAACGCGGAATCGAAACCGTCATTGATATCGGTTGTCTTCGTAAGCGGCAGGCGCGCGACTGCCTTATTAAAGTCCGCCCGCGACATCTTTTTGTTGACGCGACCGTCGCGCTCGAAGTAAACTCCGTTGCCCTCGACCCTGTAGAGCAGCGGTTTGCCTTCGACCGTGCGGAATATCGCACCCTGGGGTTTCAATACCCGCTCCCAAAGCTCTGATTCCGCGGGGTGTCCGCCAGTTTTCTTCTTCACGTTCGCGGCGGATGAAGGCATCGCCATTCTCATCGGTCCACAACTCCCTGCCGACTCCGATCATCGCCAACACGGGATCGACCGTCTCCGCGCGAGCCTTGCGGCAATACTCGTTCTCATACCAGGTAAGGAGGTCGCGCAAATCCGCTGGAAGATCGTCAGCGGCCGGCGCCGTTTTTCTTTTTCTCGAGGGATGCGCCATGTCCCCGAGCCGGAACAGCCGAAGCTCACCCGAAGGCAGCCGGAACATCCTGTACCTGGCGGAACTGGGCGCCGCGTTGGCCACATTGTGCTGGGATATGTGAGACTGCACTCCTGGCCGAACCGGCCCGGAGGCGTCCGCCGCCAACTGACTCAGGATTTTCCGCGGGAAGAATCCCGCGCGTTCGGGATTTTTTCGATGCAGCTTCGCAAGGGCGATCCAACACTCATCCGCGACCAACATGTATACATGTTATTAACATTTTAAATCGGCCCTGGGCCTCCGAGCCCTCGAATTGGGAGGCCGAATCAAGGCGCGCAGCGTGCCCCGAGCGAGTTGACGATTCTGAGAGCAAACCCACACAGGCTGAAGCCTGTTCCACCATTCGAATGGTAGAAACTCCAGAGGCTTGCGATCAAAAGGCTTGCGATCGCCGATCGGATGGAGGCCCCATGATAAACTTGGCCACCAGGTCGGTCCCTGCGAGGACGCCATTTATGCGCAAACTCCTTTTCTCAGTTGTCCCTCTGGTCTTATTGTCGGCTCTGGCGTTCGCCCAACCCAAGGGTTGGAACGACGCATTCCCGCCGTTCCGCATTATGGACAACCTATACTACGTCGGGACGAAAGAACTGGCCTCGTTCCTGTTCGTCACGCCGCAGGGAGACATCCTCATGAACACCGGCTACGAGTCCACCGTCCCGGTGATCAAGGCGGCCGTGGAAAAGCTCGGGTTCAAATTCACCGACATCAAAATCCTGATCGCGGGTCATGCTCATCCGGACCATGTCGGCGGCGACATTCTGGTCAAGGAATTGACTGGCGCGCAGGTAGTCGTTGGACGGCTCGATGCCGACAAAACCAAAGAATTTCGTTCCCAGGGAAAGGAGCATCCGATTGACCGGCTGGTGGACGAGTTCGACACCGTGTCGCTGGGCGGAACGACGCTCATCGCCCACCTCATGCCCGGCCACACGCGGGGATGCCTCGCCTGGAGCACCACTCTGAAAGAAAATGGGAAAAGCTATTACACCTTCATCGAATGCAGCCTGAACGGCCAATACCTGCAGG
Source organism: Bryobacteraceae bacterium (assembly GCA_030036985.1). GTDB lineage: Bacteria > Acidobacteriota > Terriglobia > Bryobacterales > Bryobacteraceae > BOG-234. The sequence goes on along the minus strand of JASHSD010000365.1, from coordinate 10,296 downwards.
TTCTGGACAACTACCCCGGAATGATCGACGATTTCCGCGCGACTTACAAAAAGGCCCGCACTTTCCCCGTGCAGGTGTTCCTCAGCTCTCACGCCTCGTTCTTCAACCTGGCCGAAAAGTACGAGAAAATGCAGAAGCGGGGACCCGGCGATCCGAATCCGTTTGTGGACCCCGAGGGCTATAAGGCTCACGTCGACCAGTACGAGAAGAGCTTCGAGGCGGCCGTGGCCAAGCGGAACGCCCAAGGTCCGCAAGGCGCGGGCAGAAGCCAGTAACGTCTACTTCGAATCCCAAGCCGGTTTCGGCGTATCACTCCCGGCGACCGAATACAGCACCTTCTGATTGCGGGTCTTCTGGAACTCCTCAAGCGACTGGCCCCGCATGGCCGAATAAATGTGGAGGTTCGAAACCCCTACCACCGCGCCCAGTTTCTCCAGCATGAAGAAGATCACTCCGTAGCGGATCATCGCCTGCCAGTCCCGCCGCCGGATCATGTCCCGTTCCGCCTCGTTCAGCCCGGCCTCTTCAAACGCCGCTTCCGGATCCGCCTTGAACTTCGCCCGGTGCTCCGGAATCACCAGATCGTGCAGGAACTTATTGACGCGGTAGCGCTCCACGCTCCTTTCGAGCGTGAAAGGATAGGTGCCCGCGAGTTCTTCCGCGCCTGCCATCTGATGCGCCATCTTTTCCCGTGTCTCCCGCTTCAGGTTTTCCGTCGACTCGCCTGCTTCGTTCTCATAGATCGCCGTGGCGATCGCGGTCATCGACGGCAGATAGTAGCTCTGATGCAGCTTCTTCACGTTAGCCGAGAGCGCGCCGCGCATGATCAGCCACATGATTACCTCGGAGCCCTCCAGTCCGCCCAGCCGCGCGTACTCGGCATGCGTCATCCGCGCCAGCTGCTCCGGATCGTTCTCGATCAGATTCAGGAACTGCATGTCCCATTCCGTGTTGTTGAATCCGCATCGCTCGCCGGACACCTGGTGCGAAAGCCCGCCGGTCGCCGCAATCACCACCTTGAGGTCTTCGGGAAAGCTCTCGATGGCGCGCCGCAGAGACTGCCCCAGCTTGAAGCATCGCGCTGCGGACGGAATCGGGAACAGCAGCACACCCACAATCAGCGGGATCATCGCCCCCGGCCAACCGTTTTCGTGCGGCCACATCACCGAGAGAGGCGAAAAGCAGCCATGATCGAGCGGCTTGCTCTGAAACACCGACATATCGAACTCATCGGCAACCAGGCCGGAGACGATATGCCGCGCCAGCGCCGGATGGCCTTTTACTGGCGGAACGTTGCGCGGGCCGCCGCCCTCGTCCGCAACCTTCCACTCGCCGCCGATCCCCAGCGTGAAATGCGAGTAATGGTCGAAGAAAAACGAGGTCACATGATCGTTGGCGATCAGCAGGATGACGTCCGGCTTCTTCTCCTCCAGCCACTGCTGAACGGGCCGGTAGCCTTCGAAAATGGGGGCCCAGGCGGGGTCTTTTTCCTTGTGCTGGTCGAGGGCAAATCCGATCGTTGGAGTGTGTGAAGTGGCGACAGCGCCGATGATTTTGGCCATAAGGGGAACTGGCTGTATTTTACGCCACGCCCCGGCGTTCTTTTTCTGGGGCGGGCCTTCGGGCCTGCAGCCGGGCTCCCGCCCGGCCCGAAACCGATCGAAACCCCCGGATTTGCGTGACTCCAGGGCCGCCCGGAAGGGCGGCTGGCAGCGCCGAAGCGCCGGCCCCACATCAAGCTGGAAAACCACGCGGCATGAGGTTGGCGATCCGCCTGCTCTGAAGAGCGGAAACGGGCAAGCGGGGTTACCAACTCTCACGCAAGCGGAAGGTTCGCGATCCCGCGATCCGCGCACGCGGCCTGCCAGGCGTCGGCCGTCAGCCCGCTTCCGGAAAGCTGGTTGATCATCGTAAACGGCTCGAATACCTTTCCGTTTCTGGCGAAAGCGAGAGCCGTTCCCGGCCCGGAGTAGAGGAACTCCCATCCCGCGCGGGACAGCGCGACCGCAAGCGCGGCGCCCAGCAAATGCCCGCTCATGGCGCGCAGCTGCGTGGGATGGTAGAGCCGCCCAGGCTGTTGAAAGACGCGGCGTCCGAAAAGGGTTCCATCGCCCGCGAACAGATCGCAAACGTCGCCAATCGTTGCGTTCCCGAGTTCCCCGGCTTTGCCCTCGACCTCTTTACCCCAGCTCTCGAGCAGCGCCTTCGCGGCCTGGCTCCAGGAGATGGATTCCATATTCGGGTTCGCCTGCACCAACAGGTTCAGCGCGCGGCTTTCAATCGCGGAAGGACTGCGCAGCAGAGTCACCGCGGATGCCGCCGGCGCATTCCCGGTGGCCGGGCGCTCCTTGAGGAACTCCTGAAAACCATCGAGGATAGGGATCAGATGTCCGGTATCCAGCACCATCTTCACGTGCGCGTCCCAGAATTCATCGAAATCCTTCGCCGTTTTCTTAAGCGTTTGTTGGGCCTGCTCCACCTTGGCTCCGTCGCGGGCTCCGTCGCGTTCGGCGAGGGCCGAAGCATAATGCAGCGAGGCATCGAGCCCCCACTCGCAAACGAGCGCGCACGGAGTCAGGTACTGAAAAACCGAGATCAAGCGGATCGACGTCACAGCCCGCAGCAGCGCGGGAGAGATGGTGAGAAGAGCCGAGTGATACGCCAGCAGCAATTCCAGCTGTTCGGGCGTCAATTCGACCAGCGCGGGAAGCCCGAGGGTTATGGAGCGGCGCCGCTGCCGGCGGCCAGGCAGGCGCCAGGTGCTGTGACTGAGGCCGGTGGAGAAATCGATGAAGATCAAGACCGCCGGCTTTATTCCCGCGCACTGCCGCGCGCGAGCGACCAGGGCGAACAGATCCGGCGCCTCGCCTTCGCTCAGAAGAATGCCGGAGGGTCCGGGCGCCACGGGCGGGATTTGCTTCCACCTTCGCCCGATGACGATCGAGACCCGCACAAAAAGAATCGCGGCATTGAGACAGCAGGACGCGCTTCCCCAAAATGCGGGCTCGCCCCAGAAGCCCAGTTGTCTCAGGGTTTCCGGCGAGAGATTCCACAGATGGAGGAACTCCCACGCGGAAAGCAGGCTGATAATAGCAAGCCCCGGCCACAAAACGCAGAACGTGAGAATCGCCGGAATCAGCTTCAGGTATACAATCCAACGCGCAACGGTGACCCGTCCGAAGGTCTGCGCATCCGATTTAAAAGTCACGAGGTGATTCTTAATTGTGAACGGCCTTTGGACCTCGCCGCCGCCTGGGGAGAACAACATGTCTTACGCGGCCGGGATCTGGCTGGTGCAGAAGGCGCAGCGTTTCGCTCCGATGGCGACGTCGCTCAGACACTCCGGACACTTTTTCGTAGAAGGCGGCGGGGGCGGGGGCAGCTTGTTGAAGCGGGCGACGAGCGCGTTCATCGGCAAAACCACGAGGTAATAAACCGCCGTGGCGATGATGAGGAACGAAATGATCGTGTTGACGAAATCGCCGGGCAGAAATTTACTGTTGTGGACCGTGAACTGAATTGCGGAGAAGTCCGGTTTGCCCGCAACGGCCGCGATGAGCGGTGTCAGCAGGTCCTTCGTGAACGCCGTTACCACGCTTCCGAACGCGGCGCCGATGACCACGCCCACCGCGAGGTCCACCACGTTGCCGCGCAGAAGAAATTGTTTGAATCCGCTTGTCGCCATAGTTGCCTCCTTCGAGCATTTTCAGAATAAGTATTTTTTGTGGGGTCAGGCCTTCGGGCCTGCGGCCGGGCTTCCGCCCGGCCCTTGGCCAATCGAAACCACTTTCTAACCACTGGATGTGCGCGACTCCAGGCCGCCCGGAAGGGCGGCCGCAGGGCCGAGACCCTGGCCCCACCAATAAGGCTGGAAAAACCACGTGGCATTAGATCGCCAACCTACCCTACATCAGAATAGCGGCGATTTGGCGCAAATGGTTCAGATCGTGACCCGCCATGGTCTCGACGATCGTCCGCAGCGCCATGTCGCCGCGTTCCGGATGGTTCACCGGCCTGGCCAAATCCTCGGATTTGAGTTGTCCGATGAACGCCAGATTCCACCGGCGAACCGACGAGAACACCGCGACCGCCGCGGGCGCTTCATACGCCGCGTAGGACATAGCCCAGCGGTCCTGATCGAAAGGCTGCATCACGTGACGATCCTCCGCCAGCGCCTGGCGCAGACGGAAAGCGAATACGACTTCGCAGTCCGCCAGATGGCAGAGAATTTTGCGCACGCTCCACTTGCCCGGCGCCGGATTGCGATCGAGCGTTGCCGCATCGTGCGCATGGACGGCGTCCGCCAACCGTGCAGCGGTCGACCGAATGACCTCAAGAGGATCTTTACCGCCATCGAGAAATGCCGCGTAGGGATTTGTCATGCCTTCAGCAGCCCGCGGATTCTCTTTTCCACGCCCGCGCGGACCTTGTCCTCGCCGATGAATTTCTTCACCGCCCCAGGCAACTCGCAGTAGACGGTGACGTTGACATCGTCCACCACGATCGTCCCGGAGACCGGCAGAGAGATGAACCCCAGTTTCGTGGTGATCGCGAATTCCATTGTGCGCCCGTTCCACTGCTTTTTCTGCACGGTAACCTGCATCCCCTCGAACAGACGGGTCAGGGAGCGGTCGATGGCCTCAATGGCCTTCTCGGGCGTGGTGTTGTGGGCAATAATGATTGTCATCATGCGCTGTTCCGTTTGAGCTGCCCGCAGGCGGCGAAGATATCGAGACCGCGCGGCTTGCGGATGAAGCAAGGAACGGACCGGCGCACGATCTCCTGAAACGCCGCGACCCGCTCCGGCGCCGGCGTTTCGTACGGAATCCCCGGACCGGGGTTCAGCGCGATCAGGTTCACCTTACAATTCAGGTTCGCCAGCAGCCGGACCACGCGGCGCGCATCGGCATCGCTGTCGTTCACGCCGCCGAGCAGGACGTATTCGAACGTCAGCTTCTCCCAAGGCCGGAGCGGATAGGCGCGGCAGGCTTCCATCAGATCTTTAAGATGCCATTTGCGCGTGATCGGCATCAACCCCTGCCGCGATTCCTCGGTGGATGCATTCAGCGAGACAGCCAATTTCGGCCGCACTTCCGCTTTGCCCAGCTCTTCGATCTTCGGCACGATGCCGGAAGTGGAAACCGTGATGCGGCGCTCGCTCATGCCGATGGCTTCAGGATCGCAAAGAATGCGGGTCGCCTTGAGGACGTTGGCAAGGTTCAGCAGCGGCTCGCCCATGCCCATCATCACGATGTTGAATCGTTTATCGTCCGCGAGCAGGCCGTTATCGCGCGCGACGAACAAAACCTGGCCCACGATCTCGCCGGCGGTCAGCGAACGTTCCAAGCCCATCAGCGCCGTCATGCAGAATTTGCAATCGACAGGGCAGCCCACCTGGCTCGAGATGCAAACGGTATCGCGCTCGCCCTCGGGCATCAGAACAGTCTCGACCGTGCGGCCGTCGGCGAGGCGCAGCAAATAGCGGCGCGTGCCGTCGATGGATTCGAAACGCCGATCCAACTCGGGAAGACCAAGCTCGGCATGGCTCGCCAGCTCGTCGCGCACGCCCGCGGGCAGTGTCGAGATCTGGATGAGGTTCTCCACTTTCTGGCGATAAATCGCACGATAAAGTTGTGCGGCCCGGTACGCCGGCTCACCCGCTGGCAGCACCTGTCGCAAGTCGCTAACTTCCATTCCTACAAGGGCTTGCGGCATTTTCTTCAGTTTAGCACGCCGTTTCCGGGCGGGGAACGAGGCCGGAAAATGGTATAAATGGACAGGTCACCAAGTTGTCATCCATTCAAAGCGTCGCCGAGATCGCAGCCCAGCCGTCGTCCAGTGTTGAACGAGACATCCTGGTCACGCGGCTTCCCAACGGCATCAAAGTCATCACGGAAGCCATGCCTCAGGTGCGTTCGGTGTCGGTGGGGGTGTGGGTTTCGAGCGGTTCCCGGCGTGAAACCCCGGAGCAGAACGGCGTCTCGCACTTCATCGAGCACATGCTGTTCAAAGGCACGACGAACCGGTCGGCCGAAGCCATCGCGCGCTCGGTCGATTCGATCGGCGGCAATCTCGACGCGTTCACGGCGAAAGAGATGGTCTGCTTCAACACCAAGGTGCTGGACGAACATCTGCCCGTCGCCATGGATGTTCTCAGCGATCTGGTGTTGAATCCCGCCTTCCGCGAAGAGGACATCGAGAAGGAAAAGGGCGTCATCCTGGAAGAGATCAAGATGGACGCCGACAGCCCGGATTACCTGGTCCACGAGATCTTTTCATCGAATTTCTGGAAGGATCATTCGCTGGGCAAGCCGATTCTGGGCACTCGCGAGACGGTGAAACGGTTCGATCAGGGGCTGATGCGGGATTACTATCACAGCGTTTATACGCCCGCGAATCTGCTGATCACCGCGGCGGGAAATCTCACCCATGAACGGCTGGTGCAGCTGGCGCGCGAGCGGTTCGAAGACCTTCGAGTGAGCGAACCGGAGCCGCCGCAAGCCGCTCCCGCCACGCATGCGCGGGTTTCGTTGAAATCCAAGAAGGACCTCGAGCAGGTGCATGTCTGCCTGGGCGTGCCGTCGTATCCGATCCCGCACAAGGACCGCTTCGCCTGCTACGTGCTAAACACCATGCTCGGCGGCGGCATGAGTTCGCGGTTATTTCAGAATATCCGCGAGCGGCAGGGTTTGGCCTATGCCGTATTTTCAGAGTTGAACCCCTACAGCGACACCGGGTGCTTGTCCATATATGCGGGGACTTCGCTTGAATCGGCGAAGCAGGTGGTGGAATCGATTCTGAAGGAATTCACGGATCTGAAGCAGCACCTTGCGCCCGCGGAGGAAGTGCGGCGAGCGAAGGATCATCTCAAAGGGTCGCTGATGCTGAGCCTCGAATCGACATCGAGCCGCATGTCGAATCTGGCCAGGCAGGAAATGCATTTCCAGCGCTTCTTCTCGCTCGACGAGCTGGCGGAGAGCATCGAGAAAGTGACGGCGGAGGATGTGCAGCGCATCGCGCAGACCTTCTTCGATCAGAAGCAGGTGGCGCTGACGGTGCTGGGCAATCTCGATGGGTTTAAGATCGGCCGCGAAGACCTCGTCTGCTGAGTTGGGACACGCGACTTCAGTCGCGTCCTGGCCGATGGTGGCACTGGCCTCAGCCTGTGACGACGCGACTTCAGTCGCGTGTCCAGCACCGGCTATAGCCTGCGGGCCTGTGGCGCATTGCGTGTCCGAGGAACGCATTACTCCCGCTTCCGGATCGTCTGCCCCTTCAACCCCGCCAGCATCTCCGCAACCGTCTCATGCGTCACAGGATCGCGCAGACCCGGATTCAACTCTGCCAAAGGCGCCAGCGTAAACCGCCGCTCGCGATAGCGCGGATGCGGAATCTCCAGCTCTTCCGTCCGCACCACGAAATTGCCGTAAAGCAGAATATCGATATCAATCGTGCGCGGCCCGTTGCGCACCGTGCGTATGCGGCCCAGATCGTTCTCGACCCGCCTGATCCGATGCAGCAGTTGTTTCGGGAAGGGCTCTCTGTGGCTCACTCGGCTCGGGAACGAATCAGTTAGTTAGCCCGAAGTTCTTGAATTCTTATCGTAAGATGTTGATTCTGTAGAGGCCCCACATGGCTACAGTAGGCATGTAACATCGGGAATCTGCAAGAAAACAAAGAGCCCAAGGTATGTTTTAAAGAACTTCGGGTTAGCCGAGGGCTTTCCCACGTATTTGCAGACAAACTGTTTTATGCTTCAGGCTGGACATGAGTATCACATCCGATCTGAAGACGACATCAACCTCCGATATAACCGTTATTGGACTCCCGTTCAGCAGCGCTGGGCGGTATACGCGCTGCCTGACCGCCTCGTCACGCACTTCAATATACTGCGGTTCGTTTCCCTTCCGTCACCTTTCCACCGGATTTCGACGCGAGCTTCACTTCCAGCTTGTGCTCGCGCCGCGAGGCGGATGGCGACGGCACAAACCCAACGCTGTAACTCGAACTGAAGCGGGCCAACGCATGTCTCTTGACCCGTTCGAGAATATCGTCGGCTTCCCCGCCGGTCATCGAAAACGCCGTGTTCGCTTCGGACAGCCGAAAGCCCGGTATCTCCTGGCCGGGTCTGACGGTCTGAGGGTGATACACAGCCTCGAAGCTCAGCCCCCCTGTGAGATCTCCAAGAAGTTCAAACGGGTAGTTGATGTACAAAGCGGAAGAGCCGGGGCAGTCGGGGGTTATGGGATGGCAGTAATGTATTCCGGCCGGTCCAAACATCGATCCACGTGGACCTTCGAATGGTATGCCATAGTACTCTTGCCCATCGTAGCCGTAGCCATCGTACGGCAGGAGTCCCGGGAAACTTATGAGAGCTACGGGATAGACAGGCACGCCCGCTGCCACCGCCTCGCCCGCGAGATCCTCTGGTGTGAGAGCTGTTCCTTCCGCTCCCGTGGAAAAGATGATCAAGGCACGTCCTGCGGCCGCCCTGTCCGCACCCGCCTCGTCCTTGTCCAATACTGCGGCGAAGGCAGAGTCCCTCAAGGCCGAAAGCGCCCCCGTCAACGACCACGGCGCAGGAGGGGCGCCGTGCGCCTGAGCTTGACGCTCCCTGTCGCGAATTGCGAGACCGGCCGGCAGCGGGATGTCCACGTCCAGGCCGGGGCCTTGGCCAGCCGACGGGCCGGCCAATCGACGCAGCGCGTCGAGAAGGACACTGGGATCGCTTGTGGATTGGCATAATCGTTGCAACGCGGATTGATCGAAGCGATAGATAGAAAACCGGATCCTAACCCCGTGTCCGTCAAGCAGCCGGCGTGAGATGGCTTCGCTCCAGTAGCGGGTAAGGTCCTGAAGGGTTTTGGCGCTCCAAAACCCAAATCTTTCCTTCTTCTTCGTCACGTCGAACATCACCACAAGATCGAGAGTGAGATGAATTGGAGGAGCTTCAAAAATCGTGAACCCGCGCGGGACTCCGTCTTCGAGCAGCACGACATCAGAGGGCTTGAGATCGGAAACCGACCGAGACCCGCGACGAACCTGGAAGGGAACGGTCACCAGGTCGGTCTGGGCGTGGAACGACGGTGTGGCAGGCTCTTGTTGCGCAAGGCACAAGCCAACCAGCGCCACGGCTACCGCGATTATCCTGCTGGCCTGAACGAGCACATCCCAAAGACATTCCGGCAAGCCAAAGGAAAGACTTTTCCCTGTTAAGGCCCTGTCCCACCAGCGTCTGCTTGGGTAAAGATCAATATTGCGCCTTGTTGAACGGATCGTCGGCGACTCGTACGAAGGGTGCAACCGACGTCCTGAGAGATACTCCCGGCTTGCGAGTCGGACGGGGCGAGTGACCCGGCACTCCACCGTTGCTCGCGCGCCACCTGCCAAAAACCAACGACTCGTCAACATCATTCGCTAAGCCTCAGTCCAGCGTTGTCCCAGAGATTGTTTTGTTCTATTCAGGAACCTCCGAGAATTCGGCACATATCAGCAATGGGCGTTTTCGGGCAGGTGACGCCCGATCGCTCTACGCTACCGACTTGAGGAGTAACCGCCCACCTCGAATGCGTGCCCGATCCCATGGGAACAGCAGCAACATTGGGATTCATTGTTTCTGACCATATTTGTAGGCAAACTATTTTATTGCTTCAGGCTGGATACGAGTGTAACATCCAATCTGAAGACGACATCAGCCTGCGATATAACCGCTATTGGACTCCCGTTCAGCAGCGTTGGGCGGTATATGCGCTGCTTGACCGCCTCGACCGCGGCTGACGCCAATACCGGGCTACCGCCAATCACTGTGGCGTCGGTGACGCGTCCGTCTTTGTCGATCCTAATCCGCAGCTTTACGACGCCTTGCAGACCCGCATTCTTCGCGTCTGGAGGATAGTACGGCTCCGGGGATGCTACCAGATTGCGATCCGCAGCGCCACGAGGCACACTCAATGTGCCGCCGTCGATCCGGGCGGCCCGACTGTCCGCGTCCGGCGCGGTGGCCCCGCCAGGATGCAACGCATCGTAGGACTTGTCCTCCGGGGCTTTCCCGGCCGCGGGGCGATCGATGGCGACGCTCGGGTCCCTGGTGACCACTTGGTCGAAGGCCGAGGCCCCTCTCGCCGACAGCGGTCTGGTGAGGCTGACTCGAAACGCGAACGTACCTAGAGCGAAGCCGGCCAGCACGGTCAACGCCAAGGCTGGAACAGGGATTCGCACCGAGCAGGAGACGGAGCGTCTCCACCACCGAGTGCCAGACTGGCGACTTCGACATCCAAACAGGCGGGATTCCAGGGT